>NZ_BJBV01000018.1:0-113737 GCF_036245925.1 Shewanella sp. M-Br | reverse complement strand
ATGGTTAGCAGCTTATTCAGCGCTTAACCGTTGACCCCGCTGGGTCAGTGGATGCGCATTATAGGGATGTCAGATTTTACCGCAACCCCTTTGGCGCGAATAATTACGAAAAACGATTCAAGCGCACACTTTTTAAACTAAAAATGGTATTTTAACGCCAATATTATCGAATTTGTGCTGAGTTATGGGGAAAGATAAGGTTCATCAGCGCTAGAAATGACAAGAGCCAACCTATTGGTTAGCTCTTTAATCTCATGCGAGATAGCTTTACTTCTGATTTCTATCGAACAAGAGCGACAGCCGACACAGCTTATATCGCAACCTTGGTTGACGAATCAGCCCATGATGAACTGATTATAAGTAGTAGAACTCCAACTAACCCACGCTTTTTAAGTAAGCCGGCACATCGGCAATACTGTCGAGTACCACTGTGGCATCACTGTCATCAGCAATAACCTTACCACTGCGCACTAATATGCGTGTGGTCACGCCCGCCGCTTTCGCTGCCTGCATATCTTCGGCTTTGTCGCCAACCATGACTGAGTGCGCTAAGTCGATTTTTAAGAATTGTGCCGCATCATTAAGCATACCCGGCTTAGGTTTGCGGCAATCACAATCGACCTTATATTCCCCTATACCTTTTTCGGCATGGTGCGGGCAATAGTAAATACCATCGAGCTCGACCCCTTTGTCGGCAAAGTTCCAATCCATCCACTCCGTTAAGCTGTGGAATTGGTCTTCAGTGTACATGCCACGGGCAATACCAGATTGGTTAGTGACGACAACTAACTTGTAGCCCATTTCTTTTAAAGAGAGGCAAGATTCAAACACACCGTCAATATATTCGAAGTCATCCACTAGGTGGACATAACCATGGTCTTTGTTAATCACACCATCACGGTCTAAAAATACTGCTCGACTCACTGTAATACTCCCAAATCGCCTAAGGCGTTATCGCGCTATTATTCCATTCATTATCAGAAATTGCACCGCGAAGTTATGCTTTTAGCGCTAAATTGCACGTTAGTGATATTTCGTGGCTGTACAGGCAAATCTCTATGGACAGCTTGTGTCTATGCGAGATAGTAATTGTCCCACCAAATCAGCGTACAAAAAATCCAGCAGTGAAATGTGTAATTGCACTTTTTAATCAAAATACTCAATCGAAGAAGCTGAACAGCGTTTTTACAAATAATTGCCACTGTTACCATCGAAGCCACTCGCAAGTAATGCGCTTCAAATCGTAAGAGAAAACCACAAAAAACCCCGTCGTTTGGACATTGTTAGTCTCTTAGATGCTGCACTCAATCAAGCATTTCCCTTTATTTGTGGTGTTTTTAACGGTAATCTTGGGCAAATAACGAGAAAATACCCGAAATAGACGGAAATAATGAGTCGAACTACGCCTATCGTCCACAAAACCCGCACCCAGTTAGTTGTGGAAGTGCTCAGAGAGAGAATTCTTTCAGGTGACATAGCCGCAGGAGAACCCCTCAGACAAAGTGCCTTGGCTGAAGCGTTAAATGTCAGCCGTATTCCGGTGAGAGAAGCATTATTGCAACTCGAAGCCGAAGGACTCGTTAAGTTTGAGCCCCATAAAGGTGCGACCGCGACCGTGTTATCCGTCGAACAAGTCACCGAACTTTTTGAATTACGTGCAATGATCGAAACCGATCTGCTTGCGAAAGCGATCCCACGACTTCAAGAGGCTGATTTAGAAAAAGCAGAACGTGTACTCGAGCAATTGGAGTCGGCCTTCAAACATGAAGATGCCGTCGCCAGTTGGAGCGAGTTGAATACGCAATTTCACACTTGCTTATATCAGGCGGCTAATCGCCCACACACCCTTGAGGTTGTTCACGGCCTCAATACTAATTGTGATAGATACATTCGTTTGCAGTTATTGCTCGCGGGGGGAATTCCTGCCGCAGAGCATGAGCACAGGGCTTTGCTCAACCACTGCAAACTGAGAGAAACAGAAAAAGCGACGGCGCTACTGCGTCATCATATTCTGCATGCCGCAATGACAATTCGAGATCTCGTCGCCAAACAGGTGGTCTAGATCACGGACGGCCATTAGAGTTGCCGATAAGCTTTGTTGTCGATTCAAGGCAGCGCTCAGGTTCTGCCTTTTTTATTTGAGAGAAACCACCATGCAGTACGCCACTATCACAGGTTGGGGCAAATGTGTTCCACCAGCCACGCTGACTAACGATGATCTTGCTACCTTTATCGAGACATCCGACGAATGGATTAAATCTCGCACAGGGATCAGCCAGCGCCATATCAGTCATGTAAATACCTCTGAACTTGCTTCAGTTGCAGCACAACGTGCGCTCGCAGCTGCAGGTATTGATGGCAGTGAAATCGACATGATCATTCTGGCCAGTGCCAGCCCAGACACTTTGATCCCAAATATTGCATCCACTGTACAAGCTAATATTGGCGCCAGTTGTGCCGCATTCGATATCAATGCTGCCTGCAGTGGCTTCTTATATGGATTAGGTTTAGCCAGCTCACAAATCAAGAGTGGCCAGAGCAAGAAAGTATTAGTCATTGGTGCTGAACGTTTATCTTTCTATTTAGATTGGTCACGCCGCGAAACCGCAGTGCTATTTGGTGATGGTGCGGGTGCCGTTGTGGTTGAAGCGACAGATGTTGCCGGTGGCGTGCTCGGTTATGAACTGAATAACGATCCTGAAGGTCGTGATATTCTGAAAGCGGGCTTTGGCACGGCGATGGACAGATTCTCAGCCGACTCATTGGACTTTTTCATTGAATTCGATGGCCAAGAAATCTTCAAGCGTGCGATTAACGGAATGAATAAATTGAGCACTAAAGTGCTTGAAAAATGTGGTGTTGATAAGGATGAAGTGGATCTCGTGATCCCGCATCAAGCCAACGAACGTATTATTGATACCTTAGTTAGCCGAATGAAAATCCCGAAAGAAAAAGCCTTCGTGAACATCGCTAATTATGGCAATACCTCGGCGGCGACGATTCCAATTGCTATTTGTGATGCGTTAGAACAAGGCATTATCAAGCCGAATCAAACCATACTCTCTTGTGCCTTTGGCGCTGGCTTAACCTCTGCTGCACTCTTGCTGCAATGGGGAAATCGCGTCACACCTATCAATATCAGTGATGCCGAGTTACCGCCTTGCGATAAAACAGGCATAGAGTTAGTCAAACGCGCTGTAGATTATTTTTGTAAGCCGTAAACGGTTTTTGCAAAACGATTACATAGTGTTTCACTAAAACAAAAAGCCATCTTAATCGATGGCTTTTTTAGTATATGACTACAGAGCTTATTCATTCAGCTTGCTAATGATCATCTCATCCCAATAGATAGCTTGATTAAAATGTTCGGCGAGTTTTTGATTTAACTCGTTAAAGCCTTTAATCACGCCTTCGCTGCCACTAATACAAGACCAGACAAATCGATGGCAATTATTGTCGAATAAATCATATTCCAGATACTGATAAATCGCCTGTTCAGCACGGGGCAACACAGACTCGGCAATAAGAGGCTGATGTTGGTGATTACAGGCAAGATAGATTTGGCTACCGGTCCGTCCCGCTAAAAAACGCTTTACCGATACAGCCCGCACCAGCCCTGAGCCATGTAACTCTACGAGGCAATCATCACCAAGCCAAATACCAGTATGCTCAATCACACCAAAAACATAACAACAGACGATACTGCCTGGGATTGGCGCAACTTGTTTTAATCCCTTTTGCCATTGACTCGGCGGTGCCACCATAGCGCGATTGGCAACGGGGTACTTAGGGGCCTTACCGAGTAATCTGTCACGCTCAAGTTGCTGACGCTGCTCGCGCTCATCGGCCAGCAAAACCGCACCGATTACGGCACCACCCACCCAAAGTAAAGGTAACGGCATCATATTCTCCTACACACTCAACTTAGTAGAGTGAAGTACAAGTTGGTTGGATTGCCAAGTTAACGGCAGGTTGAATTTGAACAGAGGATTAAATGTCAACTGAGTTTAGCTTGTCAGTGATTAACCTAAGATGAAATCAAAGTGAAATCAATCCATCTCAAATGGATTCACTCACCACAAAGAGTGATTTCTGTTAACACTGACTAAGTCGATTTTTGCAGTAAATCAGCCACAGTAAGCTTTGCTGCACCGCCCATGGCGGCCATTTGCGCGAGTAATAATTCCCCACAACCTAAGGCATCGGTCAGCGCGCTATGGGCCGCATAAATAGGTAAACCATAACGCTCGCGACAAGCGCCAAGGCGCAAACTCCCCTCTTTAATCACTGAGTGCTCCCGTAGTAAACGGTGCTTTTCAACCATTAAAGTATCAATTGCAGGTAAAACAAGGGCTTGATGATAAATCGTCAATAAATCCTGCTGTAAAAAACGACAATCTAAAGGGGCATGATGTGCCACCAGCACGCGTCCATAGGTTTGATTGATAAACCAGCCCATGGCTTCCTCAATGGTGACGGCTTGTACCAAATGATTATCAAGAATGCCGTGGATCGTCGCACTTTGGCCTACACTACCGCGAATTTGCACTAACTTTTGCTCGGCGCGTGCCAACGGGATCTCACCGCGCTCAATCGGCACCAATCCAATGCTGAGAATTTGATCTTGCTGTGGATTGAGCCCTGTCATCTCCAAATCCATCGCCGTTAACGGCGCTTCGGATAACGGCATTGCCAGTAGAGGCAACAGCGACTGATAATAGCCTTTAAATAAATGATGTTGGCAACGCAGCGCCCGCCAATTGAGCTGAGTTTTCAGCAACAATGTATTCATATCAAAAGCTTCGCATAAATTTCATCTTCATCCCCGCCTGCGCCTCATGCACGACTTTAAAAGCGTCACGTAACTGATGACGAACCAGCGAAGACAAATGCCCAGGCAGCAAATAATTACTCACCTCTACCCCTTGATTATGTTGATAACCTTGGTTCGATAACCGCATATGGGCGATAAACTCGTGGGCATCAGCCAAATTGAGCGCATCTTGTCGATTGAGGATATTCGCATCCATCAAGGCACGAATACGTTTTGCAGTATTCACTTCTTTAATGCCCGCAGACAAGGCATAGACACGGGCAATATCGTTAATCAAAGCATTACCTTTATGCTTCAAATCTATGCCTTTAACTTCGCTACCATCCCGCTCGAGTACAAATTTGCGAAAAAATCCTAACGGCGGCGACTCCACCAGCGAATTGCCAGTCATACCCGCGAGAAAAATATCGTTATCGCGGGTTTGAGCTAAGACTTTATCCTGTAAGGCATCAAACAAGATTTGTGGACCGTAAACCGATCGCATATCGAAGAAGATGCTGGCGTGCATTAACGCCTTAGGCTCAGGCGTTATGACCCATTTTTCAAATACCTGTTGCCACTGTTTGAGTGACATCCGCCATTGGGGATTTTGCGCCATAATATTGCCGGGACAAAATTCATAACCGCATTGGTCAAGCCCTGCGCACACGGCATGGGTTAAGGCATCAAAATAACCTTTAGCAAAATCATCCATCTCTTCTGCGACTAACAAGCCATTATCTTGATCTGAACACGCAGCCTGATCTTGTCGTCCCTGGGAGCCAAATGCCAACCAGCAAAAGGCCATGGGCGGTTCACCGAGTAATTGCTGATTGAGCACAATTAATCGCCGCGTCAGCGCATCGGTGACAGAGGTTAACACTCGGCCAATTTCTTCAGCTCTGGCATCGGCACTAATAAGATTTTGCAGCAATAGGGGAATTTGCTTACTGACGCCAATTAAACTGGCAAGATCCTGCTGCCGTTCAATCTCACCAATCAACAGTAGCGGTTGTGAGCCCTGCCCTCGCAAGATGTCGGTACTGGTCACCATACCGATAGCTTTATCTTGATCGATAATCGGTAAGTGATGAATGTTATGCTCACTCATCAGCAGCATAGCTTCAAAAATCAATGCATTGGAGGAAATCGAGATAGGTGAAACGGTCATGGCTTGATGCACAGCAACGCTGCCATCAAGCCCTGCTGCTAACACGCGATTACGCAAATCCTTATCGGTTAAAATGCCAACCAATTTATGATTATCCGTCACCAATAAGGACGATACTCGGCGATTTCGCATCAAGAGTGCCGCCTGAGTCACGCTAGCTTGGGCATCAATAACGATGGGAGTGGAAGACATCAAGGTACTTATCCGACTTGTGGTCGTCAGATCCTTTGCCTTAAAGCGGGCCTCATGGCGTAAACGCTTTGCGAAGGCGCGGGTAAAAAACTTATCGAAGTGACGACTCTCACTCCTAAGGCTATCAAACAAGGCTTGGGGCAGATGATAAACTAGACCGTCTTCAAGAATAGCGACTTTATTAACGACTTTTTCCCCTGATAACAAAGTAGAAAAGCCAAAAAACTCACCCTCGCCCACTCTATCCACCAACACGCCGTCAGGATCGCGCACCTCAAAGGCGCCGCTACGCACCATATACAACTTAGGCGAATTCGCGTCGAAATTAACATAACCAGAGGCTTTGCTGTAATACCCAACAGTAACAGCCTTAGCGCAGCGCACGACTACATCCTCAGGCAGAGCATCAAAGGGCACAAGCCCCTGTAGAAATTGCACTACGGGTTGTAACTCACTGGCATTCATAGGCAACACCTTCTTTAGGCGAATTTTTACTGAGATGTCATCACTATAGCCTGCATTGTCGCTACGCTACATTCGACTAAAGTCAGCCGCAAGCATAATAAAGTGACGCCCCACAGAGTCATAACGGCTGGCCAAAAAGCAATAAAAAAGAGCGCCGAAGCGCTCTCTTGTGTTGATACTCACCATTACGCAGTCAGGTTAGTGGCCGCTTGCTTCACCCGAACCTTTAGGGAAACGAATCGATTCAACCATCTCCTGAACATGCAGTGGTGTTGCCGCAGTGACTCGACTCACTATCGCTGCTACACCGAAGTTCACCAGCATGCCTACCATACCAATACCTTCTGGTGAAATACCCAGGAACCAGTTAGCAGCTATGTTAGCCGTTGGATCAACAAATTTGAAGTAGATGATATAACCCGCAGTAAACAGTAGACCCGTTAACATACCGGCAATCGCACCTTCTTTATTCATTGTCTTAGAGAAAATACCCATAACAATGGCAGGGAACAGTGAGGAAGCCGCTAATCCGAAGGCGAATGCCACCACTGCCGCCACGAAACCAGGAGGGTTCACCCCAAAGTAACCCGCAATCACAATGCCGATACCTGCCGCCAAGCGAGCGTATAGCAGCTCTTTTTTATCGGAAAGGTTAGGCATTAAATTCTTTTTCAATAGGTCGTGTGAAACCGACGTTGAAATCACCAATAGCAAGCCTGCAGATGTTGATAACGCTGCTGCTAAACCACCCGCCGCCACGAGGGCGATAACCCAAGCTGGTAAATTAGCGATTTCTGGCGTAGCAAGTACGATAATATCGTTATCAATCTTCATTTCATTTTTGCTAGCGGGATCTTCAATCTTACCTGACGAATAGTAAATTTTACCGTCGCCATTTTTGTCATCCCACTTAATCAAACCGGTTTTTTCCCAGTTCTTAATCCAATCTGGTGCAGACTCATAAGCCACACCTTTAGAATCGGGACCGTTAATAGTTTCAATCATGTTCACGCGGGAGAACGCTGCTAACGCAGGCACTGTGGTGTACATAATCGCAATAAAAACAAGCGACCATCCTGCAGTGATACGTGCATCTTTCACCTTAGGTACAGTGAAGAAACGCACGATAACATGGGGTAAACCCGCGGTCCCCACCATCAAGGCACCCGTAATACAGAACACATCTATCATGCTCTTAGAACCGTCGGTGTAAGGTGCAAAGCCGAGCTCAACCGAAACGTTATTGAGTTTTTCTAACAAATATACACCGCTATTATTGCCAGCGGCATCCAGTAACTCAGCACCAAAACCAATTTGCGGAACTAAGTGGCCTGTCATCATCACTGAAAGGAAAATAGCCGGAACCATAAAGGCGAAAATCAGTACGCAGTATTGGGCAACCTGAGTGTAGGTAATCCCTTTCATACCACCGAGTACCGCGTAGAAGAACACGACCGCCATACCGATATATACGCCCGTATCCACATCCACTTCAAGGAAACGCGAGAACACAACACCCACGCCACGCATTTGCCCTGCAATATACGTAAAGCAAATAAAGATAGCGCAGATAACCGCGACTGTACGTGCCGCCTGTGAGTAATAACGCTCACCGACGAAATCTGGCACAGTAAACTTACCAAATTTACGTAAATACGGTGCCATACAAAGGGCAAGCAATACGTAGCCGCCCGTCCAGCCCATCAAGTACACGCTACCATCGTAACCGACGAAAGACACAATACCCGCTAACGAAATAAATGACGCCGCTGACATCCAATCTGCCGCCGTTGCCATACCGTTCACAACAGGGTGAACACCGCCGCCAGCAACATAGAACTCTTTGGTTGAACCCGCACGGGTCCAGATTGCAATCCCAATGTAGAGCGCAAATGAGAGCCCTACGATAATATATGTGAGTGTTTGAACATCCATCTCAAAGCTCCTTAGTCTTCTTGTACGTTATATTTTTTATCTAAGGCGTTGGCTTTTGCCGCGTAGACAAAGATAAGCGCAACGAATACATACATAGATCCCTGTTGTGCAAACCAGAAACCTAATTTGAATCCCATGAAATGGACTTCATTGAGTACATCAACCAATAAAATGCCGCATCCAAAAGAAACTGCCGCCCAAATGGCTAATAAGCTCAGTACGAGACGAATATTCTCGCGCCAATAACCCTTTGCCTTGTCGTTGTTTTCAAAACCCATAGTGACTCCCCTGTGCTGTTTTAATTTTAAGTCATGTTTAATCTAGCAACAGCTGGTGTGAGCACAATCACGACTTTCGTCTAACCCGTGATTCAAAACACTGTCTGCAAATAGCGAATAGAAACAAATTCAAAGAGTTAACAATGATATTACATTTCGATACGGTTTTAACTTTTTTAACAGGTTAGACCAATGTCGAACATGAATGAGTGGGATGTGAATGGAGAAAGAGGATTTTCATCCAATAAATAGAAATAACTTATTGTCTGAACTAGGGAAATTAGAAATTTAAATGACCTTTAATACGGCTCTAGACTGGCTAAAAATCAGATGATTTAAGATTTTTAGCCTAGATTATTGAGGGTTTTAATCATGAGTTTCTCAATCAATTAGAGACGTTAAATCTCTCATCAAACCTAGGTCAGGCCAATTGCTTACCGTTTTATTTCATCATGTTATTTCGTCAAAATGTTAGGGTTTGACTCACTGCCTCTTTGCAGGTTTACAACAAAAAATAACCCAGCCTATGCTGGGTTACTCAATCTACCTTGAGGAAACGTGACTAAGCGTTACTCGCAACAAGCGGCTTTCATCGCATGATACATCGCGTGCCGTCCATCTATAAAATGCCGTTACTTCGCAGCTAAAAACCTCACTAACGCCGCCAATTCTTCTGCGGTATGTGCGGTTGAGGTCAGCATATAACGGCCATTAACCAATAATGACGGTACCCCCTTGATCCCAGCAAGCTCAGCTTGAGAGTCATAATTCATTAGAGTGAATTTAGCATCGACGGAATTCATCGCGGCATCGACATCACCCACCTTAGCGCCTTGGGCAATGAAAAAGGCTTTTACTTGCTCTAGGGTGGTAAATTGCTCACCTTTCTCATGAATTTGCTTAAAAATGGCACCATGGGTTTGCTTAGTCATCTTTAATTTTTGCGCCATATAATAGGCAAACTGGCTCAATTCCCAAGCAGGACGACCTGCACCAACGGGGGTACGCTCAAAGGCCACATCTTTGCCAAGCAGCTTTACTGTCGACTCAATGAGCGGTTCTTGCTTATAACAATGTGTACAGTTATAAGAAAAAAACTCCCGCAGCACTGGCTTTTGCGTTTCGGTAATGCCCGCCACAGTGACATAATCCTTGCCTTCTTCGAAACTTGCAGCCTGCAGGGCAAAGCTGGCACTCAGCATTAATCCGCACGCAAATACTGCTATAGGTCGAACTCGATTAAACACGCTCATTATATTGTCTCTTTTTATTCGTCGTTTGTTTAAATAAGGATTACACATTTGCTCAAGCAAACTTGGGACCCAAAGATAACCTAAAAGTTCGACTTTTACCTTTTACAGTAATGAACCTTTCTCAACATGCCGCTAGCATATCCAGCGGCGAAACATACTGATATCGAAAGCCTAAATCAGTGACAATCGCGTCAGCTTGGATGACTTTACTCGGCATAGATTGTTGATTAAATTCTGGCGCGACTAAACCTAGAGATTCGGCAGCAGCTTGATAAAACTCAGCTTTAGTCGGATGTGAAGGTGCGCAAAGATTATAAATCGGCGCCACTGATAATCCAGAATGAGTTGCCGCGAGAATTGCGCTAACGGCGCGCACACAGTCACTAAGATGGACTAAATTTACCGCGACATTCGCCCCACTCACATCGGTTTTTCCAGCAAGAAAACGCCCAGGATGACGTTTAGGACCGACGAGTCCAGCAAAACGAACGATACAGGTATGGGGCAATGCTTGAAATAAAGCTTCAGCATCTAACAGCACTTGGCTATCGCTTGATTCTGCCATCGCATCGGCTTCTGTCATCAATTTATCTTGGGTCGGATATACGCCCGTAGTGCTGATAAACACAATCCGCTGATATTGCCAGCCTTGAGTTAATGCGATGAGTTGTTGTAATTCTTCAAGATAAGCGGCATTACCACGCTTTAGCCGTGGAGGAATATTGACCACCAGATAATCAGTCTGAAATAAACCGCTTAACGCCTGAGCATCGGGGGCAGATGATGCTTCGTGGCCCAATTGCAGCGGATAGGCTTCAATCCCGACTTCAGTTAATACCGATAATTCTTCGGCACTGCGCTTACAGCCAGTGACTCGATAGCCCTCATGGACAAGTTGCTTTGCCAAAGCAAAACCAAACCATCCACAACCGACCAAAGCAACACTGGATTTTACTGCGCTGTTTTCTGCTTTTACATTCGCCATATTAGCCCTAAGGGAATCACATCAGCGGATAGAATACGGAACTTAGCGCATAAGATTCAAGTTTGTAGCGAACTAAAATAAAAACTAATCCCTTTATCGACTTGTAAGGTACGAATCGCCCCCTCGGACAACTCTTCCGCCTTAATGGCTTTTTGTACTGTCACGCCTTCATTACTTAAAAAACGCAGCGATGGCTCACTACCATCCTCTTTGCAGGCCCAGACTTGGGGTTGACTCACATCTTTAGTCGTCATCATGACTTTTGCGATACAGCCATCGGAGAGTTTCACTATGGTTCCTGGTGGATAAATACCGAGAATTTTAACCAAAATAGCGATTAAAGATTCGGCATGTTTAGTGGCCCGATTCTTAAACAAATAACCTAAAGCGACTTGAGGGGAGGATATTTGTTGACCACTGAGCTGTTGATCGTAGTCATTTGCCAAACTTACGATCTGCGTAATGATAGGAATTTTATGGTCAGTTAACCCATCAGGGAAACCTGAACCGTCAATAAACTCATGGTGGTGTAGCACAATGTGTAGTACTTCTTTAGGGAATAATCCGGAACGATTGAGCATGTCATAGGCGAAATTAGGGTGCATTTGCAGATAATTTGACTCATGAGGTGTTAAGGCTCCGCGCTTACGGCGAATAACATCAGGTACCTTAAGTTTACCAATATCATGTAACAAACTACCAAGAGCAATATCACGCAGTTCCCTTGGACTTAAATCCAGTGCATGGCCCATCATCATTGCTAATACTGCCACAGAGACGCCGTGCTGGGTCACACTGACATCGTTATCATCCATTCCGACCAAAGTGAGGAAAGGTTTGTCAACTTCCTGTAGATGGCTGAGCAAGTCTTCTACCAATGACGCCGACAATCGATAGGCACCTTCGGGATCACTGGCTATCTTGCCAAATACATTTCTGCAGTTATTTACGTTCTCAAGGAAACGTTTTTGGCTTAAACGTATCGCCTTACGGGTATCGGCCTTAAGATCTCGCTCAGGTGGAACTTCAATTTCATCTTCAACATCCTTATCTTCCCTAACTGTCTCCGATCCGCGATTCAATTCAGATAACAAAAAAACATAGGGAACACCTAAGCCACGGATCATTTCGATTTGAGCGGCACTGCTAATATCAACACGGTTAAATAAAAAAGGGTGGTTCGTCCATGACAAAGGCAACTTGACTCTCATGCCAAGTTGAATTTCTGACAGTAACAACTTTTTTTGAGGTACTTTTGCCACGCAATATGACTCCTTTCAAATGTAATGTGGGTATAAACAGATGGCCTCATCTGCGTATCCAACAGGGCACATTTAAGCTAAGTACATATAACTATAGATGATTCAAAGAATTCAATGGCGAAATAAGGTAAAAATCCTTATCAAACTGAGGGATAGAACACATCGTCATGTGCCCCACCGCTCAGATCTAAATAAAGTTATTATATAACAATACGATAAAAACTAAGGCTGAAGTTCTTTAGCTTCTTCTTTTGGCCAATCACGGAGGTAATAACTGAGTCGCTTCGATTTAATAAGATAAATACTCGACCAAAACAACATTAAAGCATCTAAAGCAAGACTCCAATGAAACAGAAATTGGCCATGGATCAATCGCTGACCCAACAAAACGCCATCAATAATCAACAGCAACCACAACCCCCATTTTAAATGCACAAAAATCGGTCTTAACCATTGGGGCGAACGGCGACGTTCAGCAATCACCACAAGATAAATCAAAACAGCGCCAAGTCCCGCCCCGAGTGCTAGCAAAAAATCTGACTTTTCAGGGTAAAAAATCCGCACTAACTCAGAACGATCACCCATCTGAGTCAGCGAGGCGATAAAAATACACCAACCACGCGCGAGATAAGCCAAAAGCGCATATAAAAAGATGGGCGGTTTAATGTGGCCTTTATCATCGAGCCAAGTGATGTGACTAAAATTCAAATAGGTTTCCAATCAGCAAAATCTAAAACAGCATATTAAGGAGATGGTGCCAATCGCAGTTAATTCAATAGCCAAAGCAGATAATCTTTCCGCACCTTGATTATTTTCAGACAAAAAAATAGCGCCTTGGGCCAGGCACTATTTAATATCGGCTATTCGGCGGTATTCACACCTTGATACAAGGCTGCAGCCGCTACAGCCAACGTTGAATCAACATCAAGCCAACGCCCTCTCTCAACTGACGCCAATCAAGCGTTGGCCGCGAGAAGAGCTAACAACTCATCTTCATCCATCACTTTAACACCAAGCTCCTGCGCTTTAGCCAGTTTTGAACCTGCCGCCTCACCTGCCACTAAACAATCGGTATTTTTGGAGACACTGCCTGCCACTTTCGCCCCCAGCGCCTGCAACTGCGCTTTAGCATCATTGCGATTGAGCTGATTTAAGGTGCCAGTCAATACCCAAGTTTGGCCTTTAAGCGGCTGTGCATCTGCACTAGGTGCTTGAATGGCGGGCCAATGCACACCTGCAGCAACTAAAGCATCAATAACTTCAAGGTTATGGGGCTGGGCAAAAAAATGGGCCACATGCTGGGCAACGACAGCACCAACATCTTCTACTTCAGTTAACTGCTCCACAGTTGCCTCCCGCAGCGCATCTAGACTGGCAAAGTGCGCCGCCAAGTTTGCTGCCGTCGCCTCGCCCACTTCGCGAATACCTAAGCCATATAAGAAACGCGCGAGAGTGGTGGTTTTGGCTGCTTCAATCGCGGCAGCTAAATTGGTTGCCGACTTCATCCCCATGCGGTCAAGCATAGTCATCATGGAAGCGGTGAGCTTAAACAGATCCGCAGGACTTTGGACGAGTTCTTTATCAATCAATTGCTCAACGACTTTGTCGCCCATACCATCGATATCTAAAGCCTTGCGGGATGCAAAATGCTTAATCGCTTCTTTACGCTGCGCTTCGCAGAATAAACCACCGCTACAGCGAGCCACAGCCTCACCTTCTAGGCGCTCGACTAAACTGCCGCATACAGGGCAATTGTGTGGGAATACAATATCAGTCGCTGTTTCAGGGCGTCTTTCGGGCACTATGGCAACAATTTGTGGGATAACATCGCCAGCGCGGCGGATAATCACCGTATCACCGACCTTAATGCCTAAACGGGCAATTTCATCGGCATTGTGCAGAGTTGCATTTGATACAGTGACGCCGCCAACAAACACTGGCTTTAAGCGTGCTACTGGCGTGACAGCACCTGTGCGGCCCACTTGAAAATCAACGCCTTCAAGTTGGGTCATTTCTTCCTGTGCGGGGAACTTATAAGCAATCGCCCAGCGGGGTGATTTAGCCACAAAGCCTAAACGTTGCTGCTGGGCAATGTCGTTAACTTTCATCACTACGCCATCGATTTCAAAGGCTAAATCACCGCGACGGCTGAGAATATCTTTGTAGTAGTCATAGACTTGGCTTAGTTCAGCGCAGACTTTAATTTCGCTACTTACGGGTAAACCCCACGATTTAAGCTGCTGTAACTGCTCGAAATGGGTTTTAGCTAACGAATGGGAATCCGGCTCCACCACACCGAGCGCATAGGCATAAAAAGCCAATGAACGGGCAGCAGTAATTTTACTGTCAAGTTGTCGCAAGCTACCGGCTGCTGCGTTACGCGGATTCACGAAGAGTTTTTCATCTTTGGCGCGCGCCCTGTCATTCAAAGCTTCAAAAGCGGCTTTTGGCATAAAAGCCTCGCCGCGTACTTCAACGAGTTCAGGGAAGTCATTACCACGTAATTTAAGCGGGATCGATTTAATGGTTTTAACATTTTCAGTGATGTCTTCACCCACTGAACCATCGCCGCGCGTCGCCGCACGCTCGAGCACACCATGGCGATACAAGATACTCACGGCAAGGCCATCGAGTTTAGGCTCACAACAAAAGCTCACCTCACCCACTTTATCGGTGACACGCTTATGGAAAGCACTGAAATCCGCCTCATCGAAGGCATTATCTAAACTCAACATAGGCTTAAGGTGCGTGATTTGCTCAAACTTAGCCAGTGCCAATCCGCCCACCCTTTGAGTCGGTGAATCAGCGACAATCAAATGGGGATACAAGGCTTCTAACTTGAGTAAACGCTGCATCAACCTGTCGTACTCAGAATCGGTAATGCTCGGTGCATCGTCTACATAGTAACGAATGTTGTGCTCGTTCAGCGATTGGCTGAGCGCCTGCATCACCTGCGATGCGTTTTCTGGGGTGACGTCTTTAGACAGAAGTGTATCGAGTTGAATGTCTTGCATATTCTTTATCCAGAATTCTTTAGAACACAAAAAGTAGATCACAAAAAATGAGGCCGCAATCGCGGCCTCATCAA
Source organism: Shewanella sp. M-Br (assembly GCF_036245925.1). Lineage (NCBI taxonomy): Bacteria > Pseudomonadati > Pseudomonadota > Gammaproteobacteria > Alteromonadales > Shewanellaceae > Shewanella > Shewanella sp. M-Br. The sequence goes on along the minus strand of NZ_BJBV01000018.1, from coordinate 98,295 downwards.
TGTATTAACCGCCAAGTTGCGGTGTCGGCTTAAGCGTTAGCGCGAATGCGGTGTAAATAATCTTGCTTAGTGAACTCACCCCAAGGTTGACGTTGTCCGTCAAGCACGACCGCATCGATATCATCCGCGAGTTGACGCGCCGAGTTAAGCATAATCGAAAAGTTCATTAGGGCGTCACCGTAACAAGGCAAAGTCATGAAAAACACCACGCCTTGGGTACTGAACTGCTCCATATTATCCGGATCAAACACACCAGGCTTTAGCATATTCGCTATCGAGAACAATACTTTACCATTGCCAGCATTATCCACATGGCGATGGAAAATATTCATATCACCATATTTAAAATTCAAAGTTAAGAAACAAGGCAGCAATTCGGCGCCGTTAAGCTGTAGGCCATCTTTAGCGACCACGTGTAATACCAGTACGTCGCGTGGTTCACCTAACTCATCTTCAGCGGCTTGTTCGGCAACCTCTTCTTGATAGCTATCTTCTTTATATTCATTTTCGTCAAACAAGGCCGTTTGCTGCGGAGCTGCACTACGTAACGCATGTTCCTGCTCAGCCGCTTTTTGCGCGACGATAGCCGCATGGGATTGACCCATTGGCGGAGTTTGCGTGCTCGCTTGAGTGTTCAAGACGGGCTCTTGACGCGAGACTTTCGGGCCACGGTGTTGCTCTTTTGCCACGGGTGGCTGCAAGCTAAAATCAGGCTGAGCTGTCACTGGCTCGTGTTTAGGGCCAACTTTCAACTCTGGTTTAAATTCTGTTGATTTAAACTCTTGTGGTTTAAATTCAGGCTTAGGTTCTAGCTTTACTTCCTGCTTCAAATAAGGGTTGGCCGCAGGAGTTTCGTTGTTAGGTGCAAGTTCACCGGCTTTGCGCACGCGTACGGCGCCAATACCATCGGCATCAAACCCTTCTGAATCGATCCGCTTCGGACTCGGCTCACCTTTCTCAGCCTGTTTCTTATAAAAGTTGCTCATTGGGCTATCTTTCAATGACTTAGGCTGTTGTCTTCTGATAGACCAAAATCCATGCACCAGCACAGCAACTATGGCTATGGCGCCTAAAACGAACAATACTAGTTGCAAATCTTCCATTGGTTACCCTGTCTTTCTTCTAGTTATCCAGCGTCAGCCATCGCCACCGCTTGCTCTATGTCTACCGCAACTATACGAGACACACCGGGCTCGTGCATAGTCACGCCAATAAGTTGATCCGCCATTTCCATGGTTATTTTGTTATGGCTGATATAAATAAACTGTACGCTCTGTGACATTTCTTTTAGCAATCGACAGAAGCGTTCTACGTTGGCATCGTCTAATGGCGCATCCACTTCATCTAACATACAGAAGGGAGCAGGATTCAGCCTAAAAATGGCGAATACCAATGATAAAGCGGTTAATGCTTTTTCACCACCCGAAAGAAGATGGATTGTGCTGTTCTTCTTCCCCGGTGGTTGGGCCATGATAGTCACGCCCGTTTCTAACAAATCGTCGTCAGTTAACGCTAAATAAGCTCGGCCGCCACCAAACACTTTCGGAAATAAGCGTCCGAGATCTTCGTTGACTGAATCAAATGTCGTCTTAAAGCGGCTTCGGGTTTCCTTATCTATTTTACGGATCGCTTCCTCTAAGGTTGCAAGCCCTTTATTTAAATCGTCATCTTGATGATCAAGATAAGATTTTCGCTCACTTTGCTGTTCAAATTCTTCGATCGCTGCAAGGTTAATGGCACCTAAACGAACAATTTTCTGCCGTATTTGATCTAAATCACTCTGCCACTTGTCTGGCATCCCCTCTGCGGGCAAGTTTCCAAGGATTTCAGACAGAATGATTTGCTGTTCCTGTAAGGCTTCCAGCTGACTATTCGCTTGGCCTTTTATTCCTTCACGACGTAACTTTAACGTGCTCAGGCTTTGAGTCAAGCCCTCAAGCTTACCAAGCTCTTGTTTTTGCTTTATTCCTATACGGTTTAATGTGTCTGTGAGCACACTTTGCTGCTGACGAACCTCTTTTAAGCCCTGTTGTTGCTCATGTTGTTGCTTTAGTAACTGCGTTAACTGCTCAGTCAGCTGCACACTATTTTGCACCCCACTCAATTGGGCAACTTTGGCAAGTTCTGTTAACACAGACTCGCGGGAGTGGATGAGTTCATTGACACGCACTTGCTGTAACTCAATTTGCTCCGTGCTCACGGCCATGCGCATCGTCACAGCTTGCAAACCCGTCGCAGTGGCTGATAATTGACGTTCAACCTCAGTAATACGCCCTTTTAATGCTTGATGGCGCGCACTATCTGCCTGTGTGTCTTGGATGAGTTGCCGCTGAATATCTTCACTAGCCTGCAGCGTCTCATCGAGCTCCATTTCTTGTTCTACTAATAATTCGCATTGCTCGCTTAAGCGTTCAATATCAATCAAACTCGCACTTAAAGCTGCGTCGAGTATACTTTGCTGTTCGACGCGCGCCTTCACTTGCTCGATTAAACCACTAAGCTGCATCGACTTAGTCGCTTTGTCTAACTGCAATTGATGTAATTTTTGCGCGCCATCGGTCAGTTGCAGTCTTTGTTGCTGCAAAATAGCCGCAAGATCTGTCATCTTGTCTTGCCGAATCTGCAGGGATTGTTGCAAATCGAGGATATTTTTCGCTAACTGAGCTTGCTCTTTACTGAGTTGCACCAGTGACTGGGCGCCCTCTGTTTTCGTGATTAAAAAACCTTGTCCCAGTAGATAACCGTCGGCAGTGACAATCCGTTGATCGGATGTTAGCTGTGGCAGCAGTTCTTTCGCTGCATGGATATCCTTTGCCCACTTAAGCCCCGCTAACCAAGGGGCGAGATTCACCTTAGCCTGTAAAAATTCACTTTGGTTTGATTGTGACGCTAATGCTTGAAACCCCATTTCAGTTTCAGTGACGCCAACGGGCAAGGTCAACAAGCCATTTAGGGCGAGTTCGGCCGCGGTTTCCCAACCATTTTCAACGGTTAAACTCTGCCATAACTGCGGTTTATCACTCTGCTGTTCTTGCTTAGTCAACCACTGTTCAACCAGCTCATGGCGCGCTTTAGTCGCAGTTAATTGCTGCTGAATTTGCTCAGCGCTATGGCGGGCTTCATCTAAGGCTTGCGTACTTGCACTTACACTTTGTTCTTGCTGATGATTAATTTCATTTTGCAGTGTGAGCGCATCATCCAAAGACTCAATATCTTGCTGCAATGGTGTAATACTCGATGCGAGATCACCGTCCATTAACGCCGAAAGTTGCGCCTGCTGCTCACGACTTTGCTGCTGTTTGTGTTGCAGTAATTGCTGCTGATGCACTAACTGGCTGCGACGCAGTTCAAGCTGTAACTTATGCTGAGAAACATCTGCTGCCTGTTGGCGCGCCACTTCGGCCTGCTGCTGACTGCGTTCAATGCTCATTTCCCATTGGGATTGCAGCTCATCCATGAGCTCTTGTTGCTCATCATGCTGTGGCCCAAGTTTGGCAAGTTCAAGCTCTAACGCGCTAAGACTCGCTTTATAGCCGTTAAGCTTATCGGTGTTTTGTTGGATCTGCTCTTTGACTTGCGCCAACTGGGTTTCGAGCTGGGCGTCGCGCTGCTTTTGATTCTGTAGCTGTTGCTCTAACTTAGCGATTTCAGTACCGGTCAGATAATAGGCTTCAACGGCTCGCTGCTCTTGCTCCGCCAATTGCGCGAGTTGCACTTGCAATTCAGTGGTTTGTAATTCATCGGTTTGCGCGAGTGACTGCGCCGCCGCTTGCTGCACTTCAATAGCACTTATCTGCTCAGATAGGCTCGCCATCTGAGCTTGCAACTCTTGATAGCGCATCACAAGGAGTTCAGCATAGGTCTTACGCTCGGCCTGTTTAAGCTCACGATATTGTTTAGCGGCTTTAGCCTGCTGCGCGAGTTTATCTAACTGCTTACCGAGTTCACTGCGAATATCGCCCAAACGCTCGAGGTTTTCGCGGGTATGACGAATACGGTTTTCAGTTTCGCGCCGACGCTCTTTATAGCGGGAAATCCCGGCGGCTTCCTCAATAAAGGTGCGCAAGTCTTGGGGTTTAGATTCAATCAGGCGGGAAATAGTGCCTTGCTCGATAATGGCATAACTTCGCGGACCAAGACCTGTGCCCATAAACAAGTCGGTAATGTCTTTACGACGACACTTTTGACCATTGAGAAAATACCAAGACTCACCGTCGCGGCTCACTTGACGCTTAACGGCGATTTCTTCATAACTGGCATACTGACCAGCGAGGCGACCTTCTTTGTTTTCAAAAATAAGTTCAACACCCGCCACAGACACAGGTTTTCGCGCACTTGAACCGTTAAATATCACATCGGCCATAGAATCACCGCGTAGGTGCTTCGCCGAGCTTTCACCGAGCACCCAACGCACGGCATCGATCACGTTCGATTTACCGCAGCCATTTGGGCCAATAATGGCGGTTAATGCCTGTAAAAAAGGAATTTTCGTGGGATCGACAAACGACTTAAAGCCGGCAAGTTTTATCTGTTTTAATCTCATGGTGCCAGTTAGCGCGTCTCTGAAGTCTGGCCCGAAAATGAGCCTAGCGGTGCAAATGCATTCTGCTGGCAACTTTAACAAAGCAGGCAGCATTTTGTAACGCTTTTTATTGAATTCATGCGGCTTTTAGCTTGTCATCTGTCCATGAGTTGATCACAATCGCATATAGCTGTCGCTTAACTTTTTGGAAAAACGATATGACACAGAAAAAAACCTTGCCCTTCCCTGCCAAAAGTGGCGTTAATTATTTTCTCGATGGCTTTGGTTTAATCACACGTAAAGGCCTGCGCACTTTCGTATTTATTCCGTTAATGATTAACCTTCTGCTGTTTGCTGGCGTCATTTATGTAGCCATAGGCCAGTTAGATACGCTATTCACTTGGATGAATGCCCAGCTCCCGGAGTACTTAAGCTGGTTAAACTTTTTACTTTGGCCGCTCGCCGTCACTACTATGCTGGTGATGCTTGCTTTTGTATTTAGCTCCGTCATGAACTGGCTCGCCGCCCCCTTTAATGGTCTGTTGGCTGAAAAAGTCGAGCAGTTGTTAACTGGTAAGCAGCTGAATACCGGTTCTGGTATTGATTTAATCAAAGACTTACCGCGTATCCTTGGGCGTGAGTGGATCAAACTCAAATACTATCTGCCCCGCGCACTGGTATTTTTGTTATTGTTTTTAGTGCCTATGGTAGGCCAGACGCTGGCGCCGATTTTATGGTTTCTGTTCAGCGCTTGGATGATGGCGATTCAGTACTGCGATTATCCCTTCGATAACCACAAGGTCAGTTTTAAAGATATGCGCTTTGCCTTGAATCAAACCCGTGGCACCAGTTTTAGCTTTGGCGCCACTGTGACGCTATTTTCGATGATCCCCATAGTCAACTTTATCGTCATGCCAGTGGCGATTTGTGGCGCGACGGCCATGTGGGTCGATAAGTATCGTGAAGCGTATCGCAACCATGCCATTGCACCCGAGTAATTACATCAGCAGTGCTGAGTCATGGCTCAGCACTGCTCCCCAATTTTTTTAAACCCAATAATCCAATCATGTTTCGCCTCGTCAAAATCAACGCAAACCTTGTAACAATTACTCGCTATTGTTAACTTCACGTTTTCTGGCAAAATGCGCGCCACGAATGTGTTATTTGAGTCTTTTTTGTTGAAATCAATCTTAGCCATCATCTTATCTAGTCTTGCTTTTCTACCTGTAACTTGCCTTGCTGGCTATGCCAGCCAATTTCAGTTAGCTATTCCAACACTTAACAGTGCTGCCAATATCGACGGTGAGTTGGACGATGCCATTTGGCAACAAGCCGCAGTCACAGAGCTCAAATACGAAACCCAACCAGGGGAAAACATTGCCGCATTAGTGAAAACCGAGGCGCGAGTCTATGCGACTAAAACCAGTCTTTTTGTGGCATTTACTGCCAAAGACATTAATCCCAAACTCATTCGGGCCACACTCAAGGACAGAGACAAGCTGTGGAGTGATGATTTAGTCGGAATTAAACTCGATACTTTTAATAATGCCCGTTTAGCGTACCAATTTTTTATTAATCCCCTTGGCGTGCAATTAGACTCAATTGAAAACGAATTAACGGGTGAAGAAAGCGAAGCATGGGATGGGATTTGGAAATCCGCAGGCAAGATCACCGCCGATGGCTATCAGGTCGAAGTCGAATTACCACTGAGACTGTTCAACTTTGACGACAAGAAAAGCCTGCAAGAATGGGGCTTTGAGTTAATTCGTTATTATCCACGCAATGAAAAACATCGCCTATCGACCCATAAGATTGACCGTAATACGAGTTGTCAACTTTGTCAGTTAGGTGTGGCTTCTGGCTTGGCGGGGGCAGAACAAGGACAGGATGTACAAATCACCCCGACTTTTATCGCCAACCGTAACGAACATAAACAGGCGGATGGCTGGGAAGCTGATAACAATCTCGAGCCAGGTGTAGACTTGCGCTGGGGCATTAATTCCAGCACCTTACTCAATGCCACCATTAATCCCGATTTTTCCCAAGTGGAATCCGATGCTGGCCAGCTCGATGTGAACAGCACTTTCTCCTTGTTTAATGATGAGAAACGGCCGTTTTTTTTGGATAATAAAGACTATTTCGACACACAGGTGAATCTGCTGCACACCCGCAATATTGTTGCACCTGACTATGGTATCAAACTGACAAGTAAGAGCGATGATCACACCTTAGCTCTGCTAGCGAGTAACGATAGCCAAACCACGTTTTTGGTACCGGGAAATTTAAGCTCTGAGGTTGCCTCGCTTGATCAAGAAAGTTTGAACCTTGCGGGACGTTATCGTTTCGACATGAGCAAAACTTTCTCCATCGGCGGGTTACTTACCGCGAAAACGAGCAGTGACAACACTCACAATAGTGCAGCAAATGCCCCCCATAATGGGATCAACAGCCAACCCGATTACCACAACTATGTCATTAGTCTGGATGCGAAATATCAACCAACACCACAGGACAGTTTCACTGCGCAAGTGGCCCAATCGGATACTCAGTACCCCACTGGAGTCTATCGTCAATTTTGTACTGACACTGAAAAGGCCCCTAGTAATGGGTTGCCCTGTGGCCAATCTCAGCTTGATTGCGAACTCGGTCACTGCCAACTCAACGAACAAGTATTACGTAGCAAATCTGATAACCGCTTTGGCGGCAATTTATATCAGTTAACCTTTAAGCACGTAGAACGAAATTGGTTTGCTTACAGTGAATACAACGCCGTTGATCCCGATTTTCGTGCCGATTTAGGCTTTGTCGAAAAAATCGATTACCGCACCTTTGAGGCTGGTGCGGGTTTGATTTGGTATCCTACGGGTACATTTAACAAGGTGGAGTTAGCGGGAGATTGGGATATCACTCATAACCAAGCAGGCGAACGACTTGAAGAAGAGTATGAAGCCTACATCGAAATCCTCGGCGCATTACAAAGCGAAATCACCTTTGGTGTAGAAACCCGTGAACGTGTGGGCCCTCGCCGCGATGCTTCACAACTCACTATCGCCGGAAATAGTCAACTATATGATGAAACCCAAGTGTGGTTTTATGGCGCAGTAACCCCGTTATCGCCCCTGAGTATGGAGCTTGAAATGTACTACGGCGATGAAATTGATTTTATCAATGATAGGTTGGGCACTAAAACGCAAATGAACCCGAGTATCAATTGGAAAATTGCTAATGGACTTTCTATCGATATATCCCATCTTTATCAGCAAATGGATGTGGAACAAGGTGCACTTTTTACCGCTAATCTGAGCGATGTACGCCTCAACTGGCAATTCAGTTTACACAGTTTTATTCGCCTTTCTAGCATTTACACCCGGATAAATCGCAATGTGGCGCAGTATTTATATTCGGCGCCGCAGAGTGAGGAAGCGCATTTAGGCAATGAGCTCCTCTACGGTTATAAACTCAATCCGCAGAGTGTGTTCTACCTCGGATACTCTGATAGTTTACAGGCTAATGATGAGTTAATCCGCCTGACGCGGGACGAGAAAACCTACTTTATGAAGTTAAGTTACGCATGGCTGCTATAAACAATCATTGCCTTAAACAGAAAGCAACTTAGGCAAACAACTGACATAAAAAAGCCCACATCTTCCTCGATGTGGGCTTTTTATTATGACGGTGAGAATCTTAGACCTTCTGCAGAATAACACTACCAATAGAATATCCTGCGCCAAACGAACTCAATAAACCTAAATCGCCAGTCTTAAAGTCACCGGAAAACTTGTGAAATGCAATCACAGAACCCGCAGAAGCCGTATTGGCGTACTCATCTAACACCACGGGCGCTTGTTCCGCTGACACATCATCCCCAAGCAACTTTCTCACCACGAACTGATTCATGTTGATGTTCGCTTGATGTAACCACAAACGTTTGAAGGACTGTGGCGTTAACGCTTGTTCGGCCAGATGTTCATCCAAATGTTGGTAAATCATCGGCAACAGCTCTTTAAATACCTTGCGCCCTTGTTGGTGGAATAGCTTATCGGCTTGATGGGCCGCACTCGGATCGCAGCGGTTCAAGAAACCGAAATTACTGCGAATATTGTTCGAGTAATCGGTAAAACAGCGGCTTGAGATGATCTTAAACACATGGTCAGATTGAGCTAGGCTTTGCTCTTCCAGTACCAGAGCCGTCGCTACATCACCGAAGATAAAATGGCTGTCACGGTCGCGATAATTCACCTGTGCCGAGCAAATTTCAGGGTTGATCACTAGCACTCTTGAGGCAGAACCCGTAGCAATGGCATTAGCCGCGGCGACAATTGCAAACGTCGCCGATGAACACGCTACCTGCATGTCGTAACCATAACCCCGCGTACCCAGTGCACGTTGAATTTCAATCGCCATAGCAGGATACGCACGCTGAGTATAAGCACAGGCAACAATCACTAAGTCAATTTGTTCAGCCTTGAGATTGGCATTTTTAAGCGCCATCAATGCGGCTTCAAGGCCAATCTCAGCCTGCATAGATAATTCGTCACTGCTGCGCTCAGGAATCAACGGCATCATGACTTCGGGATCCAGAATGCCCTCTTTCACCATCACATATCTGTGCTTGATGCCTGAGGCTTTTTCAATAAACTCGCTCGATGAATAGGACAAAGCCGCAACATGGCCTTGCTCAATTAAGCCTGCATTTTCAAGATTGAAAATATCCACATAAGCATTGAAGCTCTCAACTAAGGCTTCATTGGAAATACTGTGGGGCGGCGTAAATAGGCCACTCCCCGAAATGACGACCTGTTTCATAAATGCTCCAAACGGGTACTGGTTGTAAGGTGAGCAGAGGATGCATCATCACTCGTAAGCACAGGTGCTAACTCATTTTGCCCCTGCGCTTGTTGCTCTAATCGTTGCTTTTTATGCATTTGCACTAAGTCTATCACGACTGTTGAAGATATTTTATCTTGGATCCCCTGCCGATTGGCATCCCAAAATATTTGCATAAAGCCAAGTAAGCCTGTGGTAAAGCCTGCGGCATAGCCACCATAACGGCCAAACGCGGCCCATAAACTGATGTTGGCACCATCGAGCTGGATCACCCGAATGCCCAACATCTTCTTACCTAAGGTTTGACCATCAAATCGTGCAGTAAAGACGGTAAAGTAAAACGCTGCCCAACCAAAACCCAGCCCCATATCACTCAGAAAGCCTTTAACCCAAGCGACAACACTATGGCTTGTAGCTTCATCAACGGTTCTGAGGCGAGAATATTGCGAAGAGCTCACATTCACTGCATCAGCCACCGCGCTTTGCGGCTGTACATCCGGCGAAATAGCTTGAATAGGCTGAAGTGGCTCAGGCGGAGAATCTGTTGTCGCCAACTCAACAGGAAGCGTAATAACAGGCCATAGACTGCCATTAAGCACTTCCGCCTGTAACTTTTCACTGTCTACGGCAGGCAAACTACTGTTGGCTATGGTTTCTAGCACCATTTCACGTTGATCATTTTCTGCCATGCCCTTTGATACTGAAGCGCTTTTTATCGCTTCATGTAGGGATTGAACTTGAGTTTTACCACAAGCATAATTATTGCACTGGCTCAACGACATCAATGCTGGTAGTGACGTAATGATTTGTTCACCTAATGCCAATTGTTGCTCTACTCCCTCACTGCTTTTAACGTCTGTTCCATTAAAATCAAACAGATTATTGGCGGTTGTCAGCAACATAAAAACCAACATCAAGGCATAAAGTCCCCACTTGAGTAAACGACCAAACTTACGACTGCGCTTTTCAATCCAGATAATACTGACCACCAGCAAGACAAACATCCAATCCATCTGCTCAGCTAACACAGTGATTAGCAAACCATCAATCAGTATGGCTAACATCCGCTTCAACGGTGTCGCCAATGGGGTGTATAACACGGATGCTGCAATGGTAAATGCCTTTGGTGTTACCATCGTTTTTGGATCTTTACCCAGATCCATTTGTTGCTGCTTCATCTTTGCGCTTGTCCGATACGAGTGATAGGCTAGTTTTACGATTGAGACATCAAGAAGTTATCCCTGTTAATGCCACAATCTTTTTTATGTTAGCAAGAGGTTAACACAGTTAAACTGGCTGCCAATCAGGGTTTGCGAATAACAGCACACCCTTTAATAACCAAATCGAATAAAGAAGAACAAACAATCACTTCTAAAAGCGCCACAGCAGATTATGATTCAGTAGTGCCAACATAGGAGCAAGCAATCCATGAGCAAAATTTTCGAAGATAATTCATATACTATTGGTAATACACCGCTAGTACGTTTAAACCGTGTTAGCCAAGGTAAAGTGCTGGCCAAAGTCGAAGCCCGTAACCCAAGTTTCAGTGTTAAATGCCGTATCGGTGCCAATATGATTTGGGATGCCGAAAAGAAAGGTCTATTAACAAAAAATCACGAGCTGATTGAGCCGACATCAGGCAACACAGGTATTGCATTAGCGTATGTTGCCGCGGCCCGTGGCTATAAACTGACCCTGACCATGCCAAATACCATGAGTTTAGAGCGTCGTAAGCTACTCAAAGCCCTAGGCGCAACTCTCGTGCTGACTGAAGGCGCGAAAGGCATGAAAGGTGCGATTGATAAAGCGGAAGAAATTCGCCAATCGGCTCCTGAAAAATACATTTTATTGCAGCAGTTTAATAACCCTGCTAACCCAGAAATCCATGAAAAAACCACAGGTCCAGAAATCTGGAATGATACCGATGGTGAAGTGGATGTGTTTGTTGCCGGTGTAGGTACTGGCGGTACAATTACTGGTGTAAGCCGTTACTTGAAAAAAGTGGCCGGTAAAACCATCACCTCAGTTGCGGTTGAGCCAGCAGATTCTCCTGTTATAGCTCAAACCTTAGCGGGTTTACCTGTGCAACCAGGGCCGCATAAAATCCAAGGGATTGGTGCAGGCTTTATCCCTGGTAACTTAGATTTAGAATTGATTGACCGTGTTGAGGCTGTAACTAACGATGAAGCCATCGACATGGCCCGCCGCTTAATGCAAGAAGAAGGCATTTTAGTGGGTATTTCATCGGGTGCCGCCGTTGTCGCCGCCAACCGCATCGCTGAGTTGCCAGAGTTTGCAGGCAAAACCATTGTGGTGATTTTGCCATCGGCTGCCGAGCGTTACCTATCTTCAGTCTTGTTCCAAGGCCAATTCGGCGACGAAGAAAACGTTCAATAAACGACGTTTTATCGTCCTTAAAATACCCAGCTTTTGCTGGGTATTTTTATTTATGGCATTCCATTATTTAGATCTCGATTACAGAGCATAAACAAGTTACTGCTCAAGTTTGGATACAGCTCATAGTTCTTTGTATCTCAACTGGCTTTCACGGCTAACTTAGTTATAAAGAACGGACCCGCTCGCCAATTCATTCCTTTTTATGTCTTTTTACCGAACACCAAGTAATATCAGCGCCTTCAATGCGAAGTTTGAAGCTCAAAAAATTGCCTTTGGCCCCATCAGCTTTCAAGTCGCCCACTGCCTACTCAAATTCGATGTGCTAGCCCAAATAGATAACGCGGCCGAGCATGGGATCACTGCAGCCGAGTTAAGCCAATCCACCCCACTGAGTGAATATGCCTTGGGGGTATTGTTGGATATGGGACTCAGTATGGGTTTAGTTTGGCAAAATGAAAATGGCTATGTGCTCGACAAAACTGGGCACTTTTTACTGCATGACGACATGGCCGCCATCAACCTTAACTTTGTGCAGGATGTTTGCTATCAAGGCCTTTTTAACCTTGATACCGCGCTACTCGAAGGCAAGGCCGCAGGACTTAAGGTGTTCGGTGACTGGAATACCATCTACCCCGCCTTAAAAGATCTACCGCCCAAAGCGAAACAGAGCTGGTTTGCCTTCGATCATTACTATTCGGATCATGCCTTTCCACAGCTTCTGCCATTAGTGTTTGCCCATAAGCCAAGCCATTTAGTGGATATAGGCGGCAATACGGGCAAATGGGCACTGAGCTGCTGTGATTATGACGCAAACGTTGAAGTCACGATTATGGATTTCCCGGGGCAACTAGAGGTAGCCACACAAAATGCACTCGCACGAGGTTTTGCAGCGCGCGTGCATACCTTTGCCACCGATCTGCTGGACGACTCCCTACCCTTTGTCGAAGGCGCCGATACTTACTGGATGAGTCAATTTTTGGATTGCTTTTCAAAAAGCCAAATCCTGAGCATTTTACAACGCACGGCAAAGGCAATGACATCAAGCAGCCAACTCTTTATCGTCGAAACCTTTTGGGATAGACAGCCATCGGCCGCCTCCGCCTATTGCGTAAATGCCACTAGCCTCTATTTCAGCGCCATGGCCAATGGCAATAGCCGCATGTATCACTCTAAGGATTTATTGGCCCTGCTTCACCAAGCGGGACTGTATGTGGATGAAGACACAGACAATCTTGGCCTAGGACACACGCTACTGCGTTGTAAACTCAAACCTTAAGTTTAATAGCAACACCAAAGTAAACAAAGCTTATGCAATGAATAAAATTAATCAAATTTATTTATCATGGATGCCCGCAGTACACTAAATACATCAAAACAGCGCCCCAAAAAAAGCGATGTTAAGCATTGTCAGTATTGAGAGGTATTCAAAATGACTTCAAAACGCAAACGCTGGACATCCCACGCAGCTAAACTTCCCAGCCCTATGGCTGGGTTGGCATTGGCAATTGCCAGCTTAGGTTGGACATGGGAGAACATGACACCTTCACTTAATGGCGCAGGACAACTCACAGGCGCCATCATCGCCTCTGTGTTGCTGTTATTGCTCATGGGTAAATTCATGCTTCATCCTAATATTTTAAAGGACGAGCTAAGTCACCCTGTGATTGGTAGTGTAATCCCCACCTTCGCCATGGGCTTGATGGTGGTGTCTAAATCACTCGGCGATTATTTCCCCCATGCAGGCTTAACTCTGTGGCTAGTCGCCATTGGTATCCATGTGATCTTCCTAAGCGCGTTTATCTACTATCGCGCCATTGATTTTAAACTCGAGCACATGGTGCCAAGCTGGTTCGTACCACCCATTGGTATTATCGTCGCGGCGGTGTCTTTCCCTGTATCTGATTACCAATGGTTAGCAAACGCCATTTTGGTTTTTGGAATGTTAGCCTACTTAATCATGCTGCCTTTGATGCTCTATCGCCTCATCTTCTGTCAGGCGATACCTGATGCAGCTAAACCAACCATTGCCATTCTCGCGGCGCCCGCCAGTTTATCACTTGCAGGTTATCTGACCGTTTGCGAGCAGGCGTCGATCCCCTTAGTCGCCTTACTACTGAGCATCGCCATTCTGATGACCAGCATCATCTACTTGGCCTTCTTTCATCTGCTAAAACTGCCCTTTAGCCCAGGCTACGCAGCCTTTACTTTCCCTATGGTTATCGGTGCAACCGCCCTCTTTAAAACCGCAGCTTGGTTAACGCAGTTCAATAACATGGGTGAGTTAGCGATATGGATAAAATACTTAGCAGAATTCGAACTGGTAATCGCCACCTTAGTGGTTGCCTATGTCGCCCTACGTTATTTAGGACACTACTTTCCACTGCAATTTAACGTGGTAGAGCACAAATCAGTTCTAAATAGCAAATAAACAGAACAGCTTTTTGTAAAAATAATTAACCATACAAATGAATTGTTCACTCAAAAAACTAAACAATAAACCGAAAGCGAAGTGAATAGATATTCACTTCGCTTTTATATTTAAACAGTCAAAATTAAATAATCAGAAATAGCATTTGATTAGTTTTTATTCTTTACAACATTTCATTCCATAATTTTACTTCTAGTTTACTGACGCGGTGTAAAAACATCACCATACAAAATTAAACCGCATGAAAACCCTTATTGATAACACTCCTCAATCATCCAATCTAAAATATATGGAATGACAAACCATATCGTTATTAATTTTTACTTTTTCACATAAAATAGTTTCAAACTATTATTGAAAACAACAAAATTAAAACACAATAAAACAAAACATTAGCAACAATAAAAAAACACAAAGAACCAATAATAAAAACAAAAAGCCAAATAAAAAACAAAACCCTCAGATTAAAACCTTATCTGCCACCGATTACACACACACCCTACTTATATCTGCATTTTAAAAAGAGAGTAAATAACAAATTTTAAACAAAACTCCAGCATAACCAATGTTGCACTTGTTATTTTCTTGTGGTTATATCCTGAACTCAATTAAATGAGAGCTTAATTCTTTACATAAGTAACCATTTAAGAAAAATAAAAAATAAACATACAACATGTGTTAAGGGAGAATAAAATGCGTGCAAATTCTACATTAGCCAAAGCCGTTCGCTTTGCATTAATAAGCGGAGCAGCTACTGCCGCGTTAACCACTTCGATAGTATATGCAGCTGAAGATGGTGCCAAAGTTGAACGTATTGAAGTAACAGGTTCACGTATTAAGCGTACCGATATGGAAACCGCAACCCCAGTTACAGTACTAAGTGCTGATGATATGGCAAAACAAGGTTTTACTAACGTACAAGATGCATTGCAGAGCCTGACTTCAACAACAGGAGCAATGACAACTCAATCAGTACATGGTTTTACACCAGCTGCGTCATCAATCAGTTTACGTAATGCGGGTGCAAGCAGAACGCTAACATTGATTAACGGTAAACGTCTCAACCAATATCCTAAACCAGCAGGTGGTACAGACAACTTTGTTGATACCGCAAACTTACCAATGGAAGCTGTTGCTCGTATTGAGATATTACAATCTGGTGGTTCAGCAATTTATGGTGCAGATGCTGTTGGTGGCGTAGTAAACATTATTTTAAAAAGAGATTTTGATGGCGTCGCATTAAAATATCGACATGGTGATACTACTGAAGGCGGTGGTGGAAGCGATCGAATTGCGCTATCTCTGGGTTCATCTTCCGAACGTGGTAACGTCTCAACCTTCATCGAATTTACTGATACTGAGCGTTTGAATGCAACTGATAGAGCTGTTTTTGGATTAGATACAGACAAAGTACCTTATAGTAAATATTCACAATACAGCTCATATGGGGCTGGCATTACAGGTAAAAAACCTGCTGGTGGAACGACACCAAAAGGCCAACGTGTCCTCACTGCGAGTGAATGCGAAGCGGGCGGTTTTCTTTGGACAGGTAGCGCATGTGGCTTTGATCGCTCAAAGTGGCGCGATCTATCACCAGAAAGCACCCGTTTTATCAGTTCAACGAACTTTAACTATGAACTTGCAGATAATTTGAACTTTGTAGGACGTCTTGATTTTGCAGAAGCAAAATCAACAACACGTATCGAACCTATGGGTATCGATAACTACACAGTCAATGTTGCAGGAGACAAAGTAACTTTAGGCGTTGATTTAGATGATTCACTGACAAAAACATTCGACAAGAATACAGGTCTTGGTGGAGATTTTAAAAATGCCGAAAATGGTGACTACAACTATATTCGTCGTTTGCACGAATTCGGCAACCGCGCAGGAGAAACAAGTACCCGTAACTATTTCTTCACCGCGGGCTTGGAAGGCGTGATCGCTGATGATTATAGTTGGGATACATCCGTAAATTACGGCCGTACTAATGTGGATGTATTCAATAGTGGCTTTGCGACTGTGGGTGGATTATTTAATTATCTAGCTCAAGGTACTGACGGTAAATCACTGCTTGCGCCTATCAGCACAAATGATGTCAGCGGTATAGCGTACACTCCGTTTGAAAAAGCTCAATCAACTCAAAAAAATATTCAAGCAAATATCACAGGTCCAGCATTTGAACTGCCAGCAGGTTCAGCAGACTTTGCTTTTGGGGCGGAATATACCACTCAAGACTACTCATCAGAATCTGACTCAGAATCTGTTAAAGGCAATATTCTAAGCCGTGGTGGTTCATCAGGTGCTGGTGAGCGTTCATACTGGGCAACCTATATGGAATTAAAGCTTCCAGTTCTTGAGGACTTAACACTTGATGCGGCTTTACGTTATGACCGATATGATGATTTCGGTGGAAATTTGTCGCCGCAATTAACCGTAGAGTATCGTCCACTTGATGAATTATTAGTTCGTGGCTCTATCAGTAAAGTGTTCCGTGCACCAGATATGCATCGCGTATATGGAGATGCAACTAAAGCATATAGCAATATCATTGATTTTAAACAGTGCCAAGCTCTAGGTGGAACTCCATCTCAGAAAAATCCAGATCCAACACTGAACAAAATCTGTAATGAACTCAATATTGATATCACTACTGGTGCTAACAAAGATCTTAGCGCTGAAACAGGCTATACGGCCAACATAGGTGCTGTATATGGTGGCGATAGCTTAAATGCTTCACTCGATATTTGGGAGTGGAAACTGGATGACATGGTAAGTGACATCTCTGCAAGCAAAGCTGCTCGTGAATATGAAACTTATGCAAACATGATCACCCGTGACGCATTAGGTACTATTACTCACATTAATACCGTCGCACAAAACCTTGCTTATCAGAAAGTTCGTGGTATTGACTTAACCACTGGTTACGGATGGGATGTCGCTGACTTTGGTGAGTTAAAACTAAACTTTAATGGTACTTATATTCTTCTTTCTGAAGGACAAACAGATCCTACAGCAGCAATTGATGATGACATCGATGATGGTGGTTTACCGCAATATAAAGCCAATATCATTTTAGGTTGGTATATAAACGATTTTGAAACAACTTTAGGTGCTTACCACACAGCAAGAATGCATGGTGTTGGATATAAATCGTTTAAAAAAGCTGCATTAGATAAAGGTTTGGCATTCGATGAAAGTGCAAACGAAATTGCATCACAAACGAAGTGGAACTTAACATCGGCTTATAACATCACAGACGCAATTAAAGTGACTGGCGGTGTAATGAACTTATTTAATGCTGGACCAAACTTTGATCCAACAGATACAGCCTGGCCACACTATAACCGCTCATCATATGATGCGCGTGGTCGTGAATGGTTTATCGAAGGCGAAGTTAAATTCTAATCTCGCATTTATTAGTTCGAACCTAATCAAAAAACGGCATCTTCGGATGCCGTTTTTATTTACTTCATTATTTACTTCATTATTTACATATCATAGTAAACCGACATAAAAAAGTGCCCAGCTACCTGCTGGGCACTTTCACTTCAGACTGATAATTAAAGACGTTTTAAGAATGTTTAGTCAGCTTAATCTCACTCTGATGCTGAGTTTTTTCAGTATGTGAATGTGGTGCAGAAAAGTGTTCATGATGAGCTTTGTGTGATTCAGCCAAGGTGACTTTACCCTGCTCTATCCACCAATAACCTAAACCAACAATCACACCGCCACCGACAATATTGCCTAAGGTTACAGGTATTAAATTATTGAATATAAAGTTTGCCACGGTTAAATCGGCAAATTGTGCTTGAGTAACCCCTAAAGACACGAAGAACTCTGGGCTGGCGATTGATTGGATCATCATGCCCATAGGCACCATAAACAGGTTAGCGATACTGTGTTCAAAGCCACTACTGACGAACATAGCCACAGGTAAAATTAACAGTAACGATTTCGTCAGCACATCACGGCTGGCAAAGGTCATCCACACACCTAAACACACCAACATGTTACATAAAATGCCTAAACTAAAAGCTTGGACCCAAGTATGGTGCAGTTTGTGCTGTGCCACTTTAAGTGCATTTAATCCCCAATTACCACCATCGAGCTCATACATACCTGCGGCAGTGATCAAGCAAACCATCAACATGGCTCCGACAAAATTGCCGGCATACACGCGGCACCAACATTTGAGTAATTCAGCGCCAGTGACCTGTTTTTGTGCCCATGCAACAGTACTGAGCACAGAACTGGTGAACAGTTCTCCACCGCAAACAACCACTAAAATTAAACCTAAACTAAAGGCTATTCCGCCAACGAAACGAACTAAACCCCAAGACGCATCGCCTGCGCCAGTGGTTACGGTTAAATAAAAAACAAAGGCTAAAGCGATAAATGCGCCAGCAAACACGGCTAAGCCAAAGGACTGCCAAGGTGCTTTAACCACTTTGCTTGTCCCGTAAATTTCAGCCTGATTGTAACAACTAAAATGAGCTGAAACCTGTGGCGCTTCATGTGCGCTGTTTGTCACAGTTGGAACTGATGACGATGGATTTGGGCTTTTCATTGCATAACTCCAACTTCAGATAAACAAACTTGAACGCGTAGCATAGGTATCTCCAGCAGCGCCATTGCGCAGATAATACGAATCAAAACCGAGATAATGATTTGCTTAAATGATGATTCACTAAAGTCTCGCTTTGTATCATACAACGCGCTTATGCTGTGAAGCAGATATTGCTAAAGCGTGATGCTATTCACACCCAAAATGTGAAAACTTTGAAGCCAAAAACACAAAAGGTTAATTGGTCTTACCATGGTGACACAATTTTCATCGCGAGAATGTGGCTTAATTAAGATGGTATACGATGCAAATCCTGCACGTTTCCATCTCATATTTAGTGAACTAACGCTTAAATTAATGCCCTATAGATTCAAGTTAACCTCAGCAATGACACATTAAATGACCAAGAGCTTGACGCGTGTCTCTCGGTATTCATTAAATTGAACCGATACTTTAGCATTTACAGTTTAGTCCAACAGCAAGTAACAAGTTGCCTGCATCATAACAAACTACTGTATTTAGCCACTCTTTAACCCTTCCTGAATGATTTAAGCATTGCATGCTTTATTTGATGGCGTTATGACATGCCGTCTCCTAAATCGACACTAAGTTAGCAAATAAAAATAAATTAATACAAATAGCTAGCATCAAACTTATTTTTAATATCATAACCACTGTGACAGCTCCCATTATCGAGCCGTGACTCCCACCAATCAAAATCAGCCTATACGAGGATAGATTTATCCTTGCTAAAGGTGGACAGTAAATGGGAACAATATAGGCAGGCTGATTTAAGAGATAATGGGGTTCAGATGTCACACCAACTTAAAAAGCGTGCCGTATTCCCTATTGTGGTAAAAAAATGCTACCTAGCTAGCAAATTTGGGATTAACAGAGCATAAACCAAGCCGTTTAAGATGCGATAGCGACAGACCTATGTTAATATACTTATGGACAATTGGTCTTACCAATTATAAAGATTTATCAGTAGCCGATAATCAAAGTAAGCGAATATTTGTCATCTTATCGGATATCAATAGACAGACTTTTGGAGTGACGAGCGCTTCAAAATCCAGTTCCCATCATAGGGCGTCATCATGAAGGGAGCTTTATTTCAGGAATTAGCTATTGGCTTATACTCAGCATTGCTTAACGCTGATCGCCAATAACCTTTTATCTCAACCAGAAGGTATTAGTACGATGACCGACAAAACTGAACTGTTTGCCAACGCATGGGAAGGCTTTACTCCTGGCGATTGGAAATCTGAAGTCAATGTACGTGACTTTATCCAACAAAACTACGCGCCTTTTGAAGGCGACGAGTCCTTCCTCGCCGGTGCCACCGAAGCGACCACAAAATTGTGGGATAAAGTCATGGAAGGCATCAAACAGGAAAACCGTACCCACGCGCCTGTTGATTTCGACACTAAGATGGTTTCAACCATCACTTCCCACGACGCTGGCTATATCAACAAAGAATTAGAAACTATCGTTGGCTTACAAACAGACGCGCCGCTAAAACGCGCTATGTTGCCTAACGGTGGTATTCGTATGGTGGAAAGCTCATGCGCCGCCTACGATCGTGTACTGGATGAAGATGTTAAATACGTTTATTCAGAACTGCGTAAAACCCATAACCAAGGTGTGTTCGATGTTTACACCCCCGAAATTATGGCCTGTCGTAAATCAGGTATTTTAACGGGCTTACCCGATGCTTATGGCCGTGGCCGTATCATTGGTGACTATCGCCGTGTGGCACTTTACGGTATCGATTACCTGATGAAAGATAAGTTTGCCCAATTTAGCTCACTGCAAGCGCAGTTCGAAGCGGGTGAAGAGTTATCTAACGTTATCCAATTACGTGAAGAAATTGCCGAGCAACACCGTGCATTAGGCCAAATGAAGAAAATGGCTGCCAAGTATGGCTTCGATATTTCTCGTCCAGCGACTAATGCACAAGAAGCGATCCAATGGACTTACTTCGGCTATTTAGCTGCAGTGAAGAGCCAAAACGGCGCTGCCATGTCATTAGGTCGTACCTCTTCATTCCTCGACATCTATATTGAACGTGATCTGAAAAATGGCACCTTAACTGAGCAACAAGCTCAGGAAATGGTTGACCATTTCGTGATGAAATTGCGTATGGTGCGTTTCCTACGTACCCCTGAATACGACGAATTGTTCTCAGGCGACCCAATTTGGGCGACGGAGTCAATCGGCGGTATGGGCTTAGATGGCCGTACGTTAGTGACAAAATCAAGCTTCCGTTTCTTGAACACCCTTTACACTATGGGTCCAAGTCCAGAGCCAAACATCACGGTATTATGGTCAGATAAACTGCCAATCGGTTTCAAAAAATATTGCGCCAAAGTGTCTATCGACACTAGCTCAATCCAATACGAAAACGATGACTTAATGCGTCCTGATTTCCAATCAGACGACTATGCAATCGCCTGTTGTGTGAGCCCTATGGTTGTGGGTAAACACATGCAGTTCTTCGGTGCTCGCGCTAACTTAGCGAAAACCATGCTGTATGCGATTAACGGCGGCGTAGACGAAAAACTGAAAATCCAGATTGCCCCTAAAGCAGACATGATCACAGACGAAGTGCTCAACTTTGATGATGTGATGAATCGCTTAGACGGTTTAATGGATTGGTTGGCGACTCAATATGTCACTGCACTGAACTCAATCCACTACATGCACGATAAGTACTCTTACGAAGCCGCGCTTATGGCGCTGCACGACAGAGACGTACGTCGCACTATGGCTTGTGGTATTGCGGGTTTATCTATCGCAGCCGACTCACTGTCTGCCATCAAATACGCCACCGTAAAACCAGTGCGTGATGAAAACGGCATAGCAGTTGATTTCGATATCAGCGGTGACTATCCAAAATTTGGTAACAACGACCCACGTGTAGATGATATCGCCTGTGACTTAGTTGAACGTTTTATGGCGAAAATTCGCGACCGTAAAATGTATCGCAATGCGATCCCAACGCAGTCAATTCTGACCATCACCTCAAACGTGGTTTATGGTAAGAAAACCGGTAACACACCCGATGGTCGTCGTTCAGGTGCGCCATTTGCACCGGGTGCAAACCCTATGCATGGCCGTGATGAAAAAGGCGCAATCGCTTCTTTAACCTCAGTGGCAAAACTCCCATTTGCCCACGCTCAAGATGGTATCTCTTATACCTTCTCAATCGTGCCAAATGCGCTGGGTAAAGATGATGATGCTCGCCGTACCAACTTAGCAGCATTGATGGACGGATACTTCGACCACAATGACAAAAAAGAAGGTGGCCAACACTTGAACGTCAACGTGATGAACCGCGAGATGCTCGAAGATGCCGTTAAGCATCCAGACAAGTATCCACAGCTGACCATCCGTGTTTCTGGCTATGCAGTGCGCTTCAATTCACTGACGCCAGAGCAGCAACAAGATGTGATCACGCGTACATTCACAAAAGGTCTGTAAGCTAAATTAGTCAAGGCTGTAGTACACTGTGCTACAGCCTCACTTATTTTAACAGGAGTCACAATGGCAGTTATCGGTCGGATCCACTCGGTGGAATCCTTTGGCACAGTAGATGGTCCCGGCATACGGTTTATCACCTTTATGCAGGGCTGTTTAATGCGCTGCCAATATTGCCACAACCGTGACACTTGGGATCTTGATGGTGGAAAAGAAGTTCTGGTCGATGAGTTAATGAGTCAAATCATCAGCTATCGGCCTTTTCTCGATGCCAGCAATGGTGGTGTTACGGCCAGTGGTGGTGAAGCCATTTTACAGGCCGAATTTGTCGCCGAATTATTCACGGCTTGTCAGCAAGAAGGTATTCATACCTGTTTAGATACCAATGGTTTTGTACGTAAGTACACGCCAGTGATTGATGAGTTGCTCGACCACACTGACTTGGTCCTGCTCGACATCAAGCACATGGACGATGAAAAACATATTGAGTTAACTAAAGTCAGCAACCATAGAACATTACAGTTTGCGCAGTATTTGGCAGAGCGTAATCAAGCGACGTGGATACGTTATGTAGTAGTGGGCGGATTTACCGACGATGAAGCATCGGCATTACAACTGGCCGAGTTTATCAAGCCCATGAAAAACATTGAAAAGGTAGAGTTACTACCCTATCACGAATTAGGTAAACATAAGTGGGAAGCCATGGGCGAAAGCTATCAACTCGATGGAATATCCCCCCCGAGTCGAGAAACCATGGAAAAGATCAAAGCGGTATTTGTCCAGCAAGGGATTAACGCGATTTATTAATCCACAGTAACAAAAGAGCCAAAAGGGATAACCGCGGCAACGGCCTAAAGTTCTTCCCAATAACTGGCATCTAGACGCTCAAAGGCTATTTTTAAAATCAGTGCCATATCGAGGTAACA
Source organism: Shewanella sp. M-Br (assembly GCF_036245925.1). NCBI lineage: Bacteria > Pseudomonadati > Pseudomonadota > Gammaproteobacteria > Alteromonadales > Shewanellaceae > Shewanella > Shewanella sp. M-Br. The sequence continues at coordinate 75,148 of NZ_BJBV01000018.1, read as the reverse complement.
GGCCTTAGCGCCTAACGTGTGGCAATTGATACCCATGGATGACAACTTCGCACTCAACTGGTTAATCCAGTCGAACAGCGTTAACGGTAATGGATGGCGAGCTCGCCAGCCTAACCACAGCAGCCCCTGTAACGGTAAGCTGATGAAAAATAAACCGAGAGTGACAGCTTGGGGCAGAAATGCCCAACCATGAATATACAGCTGGCTCATGCTCACAAAAATCGCCAGCACTGGCATCACCAGTATGGCGAGCTGAGTCGCTCGGACGACCCGATACTCAGGAAAATAAAAACCCAGTTGTCTAACCATAGGCCAAGTCTTCATATACTGATGACCATCACCTAAGGTTTTGAGGATCTTAATGCTCAATCTTAGACACCAACTACAATGGAATACTGCTCTTACCATAGCACAATCTGGCGAATCGCCCCAAGACTGATATGGTAAAAACACCGCAGTTCCTCATTATTTTGAATCGTTATATTAAACACAATGGCAAAGGGTTTACACATGTCAAATAAACTGGTTTTAGTTCTCAATTGCGGTAGCTCTTCTCTCAAATTTGCCGTCATTGACGCGCAAACAGGTGACGACCAAATTTCTGGCTTAGCCGAATGTTTTGGTTTAGAAGACTCTCGCATTAAATGGAAAATCAACGGCGAAAAACATGAAGCAGCCTTAGGTGCATTTACGGCTCACCGTGAAGCAGTTGAATACATTGTTAATAAAATTCTTGCGGAACAACCTGAATTAGCAGCAAAAATTCAGGCCGTTGGCCATCGTATCGTTCACGGTGGTGAGAAATTCACTCGCTCAGTGATCATCGATGAGAGCGTGATCAAAGGTATCGAAGACTGTGCTTCATTAGCCCCACTGCACAATCCTGCTCACCTTATCGGCATCCGCGCGGCAATGGCCTCTTTCCCTAAATTGCCACAGGTTGCTGTATTTGATACCGCTTTCCACCAAAGCATGCCAGACAGAGCTTATGTCTACGCCCTGCCTTACAAGTTATACCGTGAACACGGTATCCGTCGTTATGGCATGCATGGCACGAGTCATTTATTCGTTAGCCGTGAAGCGGCAAAAATGCTCAACAAGCCAATTGAAGAAACGAATGTAATCTGTGCTCACTTAGGCAACGGCGCGTCAGTCACCGCCATCAAAGGCGGCAAAAGTGTCGACACTTCTATGGGGTTAACCCCATTAGAAGGTTTAGTGATGGGCACTCGTTGTGGCGATATTGACCCTTCAATCATCTACCACTTAGTTCATCAACTGGGTTACACCTTAGAAGAAGTGAATAACCTGATGAACAAGCAAAGTGGTCTGCTGGGTATTTCCGAGCTGACCAACGATTGCCGTGGCATCGAAGAAGGTTACGCCGAGGGCCATAAAGGCGCGACCTTAGCCTTAGAAATCTTCTGCTACCGCTTAGCCAAGTACATCGCCTCTTACACTGTGCCACTGGGCCGTTTAGATGCAGTCGTCTTCACCGGTGGTATTGGTGAAAACTCAGATTTAATCCGTGAAAAAGTGCTCAACATGCTGGAAATATTCAATTTCCATGTCGATAGTGAGCGCAACAAAGCGGCGCGTTTCGGTAAGAAAGGTATCATCACCCAAGATAAAGGCACGATTGCCATGGTGATCCCAACGAACGAAGAATGGGTTATCGCCGAAGATTCCATTAAACTTATCAACAAATAAAAAGGCCGAAGCCGTTTGCTCACCCAAACGGCTTTATACCTTACGTAGCCGTACTCACAAGCAAATTTGCAGAAACTATTCTGCCAAAAACCATCGAAACTAGAGGTTTTTATGTCTCGTAATATTATGTTAATCCCCATAGGTACTGGAGTCGGCCTGACCTCCTTAAGCCTTGGGATGGTGCGCGCACTGGAGCGCCACGGGGTTAAGGTTCAGTTCTTTAAGCCTATTTCTCAGCTTCGTCCAAACGATAATGGCCCAGAACGCTCAACCACTATTCTGAGCAAATCGCCAACAGTAAATCCCTTAGAGCCCTTCGACATGGCCCATGCCGAAGCCTTAATTCGCGCCGACCAAATCGACGTCTTAATGGAGCAAATCATCGCCCGTGCGGCCGATTGCGCTAGCAACACAGAGACCTTAATTGTCGAAGGTTTAGTGCCAACACGTAATCATCCCTTCGCCGATGATGTGAACTATGCCATCGCTAAAGCCATGGATGCCGACGTGATTTTTATTGCCACACCAGGCAGTGATACGGCTACAGGGCTAATGAATCGTCTCGAAATCGCCTATAACTCTTGGGGCGGAAAAAAGAACAAACGCCTGATTGGTGCTGTGATCAACAAGATTGGTGCCCCCGTTGACGACGAAGGTCGCGCGCGCCCTGACTTATCTGAAGTCTTTGATCACCAAGGTGTTCAACGCTCAGATGCGGCCAGCATGTTCCAACTGCCGGGTAAGAGCCCACTGCGCATTTTAGGCAGCGTGCCATACAACCTTGATCTTGTTGCACCTCGTGCGTCGGATTTAGCGAAACATTTAAGTGCACGCATTCTAAATGCTGGTGAAATGCATACCCGCCGCCTGCGTAAAGTAACCTTTTGTGCCCGCAGTATCCCGAACATGGTCACTCATATCAAGACTGACTCCTTGCTTGTAACCTCAGGTGATCGCTCAGATGTGATCGTATCAGCCTGTCTTGCGGCCATGAACGGCGTGAAAATTGGTGCCCTGTTATTAACTGGTAGCTACGAGCCAGAGCCAGAAATCCTTAAGCTGTGTGAACAGGCCTTTGAAACTGGTTTACCTGTGTTCTTGATCGACAGTAACACTTGGCAAACCTCGCTCAACATTCAACGTTTCGACCATGAAGTACCCGTTGATGACGCCGTCCGTATCGATCTGGTGCAGGATTATGTGGCCAGCCACATTGACCAAACGTGGATTGAAAGCGTGACTAAAAACTCGCCCCGTGAGCATCGCCTGTCACCACCAGCTTTCCGTTACAAACTCACGGAATTAGCGCGCGCCGCCCACAAGACTGTGGTGCTGCCAGAAGGTGATGAGCCGCGTACCATTAAAGCGGCGGCCATTTGTGCAGAACGCGGTATTGCTCGCTGTGTGCTTTTAGGTAAAAAAGATGAAATCCTGCGTATCGCCGCACAGCAAGATGTGGTGCTTGGCGAAGGCGTGATCATTATCGATCCAGAAGAAGTGCGCGATCGTTACGTAGAACCTATGTTGGAACTGCGTCGCAGCAAAGGCTTAACTGAAGTCGTTGCCCGTGAACAGTTAGAAGACAACATGGTGCTCGGCACTATGATGCTGGCGCAAAACGAAGTCGACGGTATCGTTTCTGGTGCGGTTAACACCACAGCCAATACCATTCGCCCACCACTGCAATTGATCAAAACGGCACCGGGCTCAAGCTTAGTTTCATCCATCTTCTTTATGCTGATGCCAGATCAAGTGCTTGTTTACGGTGACTGTGCGATTAACCCAGATCCCAATGCTGAGCAGTTAGCTGATATCGCCATCCAATCGGCAGAATCAGCAAAAGCCTTCGGTATCGAGCCAAGAGTGGCAATGATCAGCTACTCAACTGGCAACTCAGGTACAGGTTCTGATGTGGATAAAGTGCGTGAAGCAACCCGTATTGCCAAAGAAAAACGCCCAGATCTGATTATTGATGGTCCATTGCAATACGATGCGGCAGTCATGCCAAACGTTGCACGCTCTAAGGCACCTAATAGCCCTGTCGCTGGTCAAGCTACCGTTTTCGTGTTCCCAGACCTTAATACAGGCAACACGACTTACAAGGCCGTACAGCGAAGCGCCGATCTGATCAGTATTGGTCCTATGCTGCAAGGTATGCGCAAACCTGTGAACGACTTGTCTCGCGGCGCGTTAGTCGATGACATCGTCTACACTATCGCACTAACGGCAATTCAAGCCGCACAAAACGACGCAGCTAAAGGCTAACAGCATTAAATCTGCATAGCGTTACGCACAAAAAAGCACTGGTTATTACCGGTGCTTTTTTATGCTCAAATTTAGCGTAAACCATACCGTTGATCGCAAGAATCGCTTAATGGATAAGTCGAAATTACAAAAGATGAAGAAAAAACGAGAAATATCGAATTATGCAGTGTGAATAAGCTCGGCAAATTGCGAAAAATATCCACAAGTAGAAGTGGAACATAATGGAAAGCAGAAAAGCGTCACTTTTTAACCAGCAAATAAAGCAAGACAATATCAGTGACTTACAAAGTATCACTGAAGTCTTCAACATAGTTTTCCACAGTTTCTGTGGATAACCTTTTTATATGACTCCTAACTATATGCCACACACATGAGGTTTGAGTCAATGCTTTTCACAATAGACAGCGAATCACGACAAGACTTGTACATTACAGCTAAAATCGCGATACTCGGAACAAATTCCAATAACTAAAACTTATGCGAACTCTATTTTTTTTCTCCCTCCTGTTTCTCTTCGGTTGTGGCGATCCCTCAACGCAAGAGCAGCGCCAGTTATCACCGGAAGAAGTGAGCTTAGGCTTTTTTCAAGCGATTTATGTTGATCGTAATGTTGAACAAGCCAAGCAATACGTCGACGATCCCATTAAACAAGTGCTCACCCATTACCACATTGCCGCAGCCGTACAGCGTAATATGCTCGGCCTATCTATGACCAATGTTGAAATGGAAATTGATGATATCGATATCGACTTCTTCCGCAAATTTACCAAAGACGTCATTGTTGTGGTCAAAATGAAAGGTCTTAAAGGTGGTCAACCATGGATTGATGACAGGACCATACGCCTACACAAAATTGGGAGCCAATGGATTATCGTCGAACTTCTGCCTGAAAAGCGCAAAGTTAACGGTTAACCCCCTTTCTTGCCTGCTTTCACCGCGCATACCTTGTCATACAATCATTCTGCTTACTTTCTGCCAAAAAAATAGCAACCCTAAGGTTGCTATTTCAATGTGCTTGTTTTGTTACGTCCGACTCATAAGTACCGTCAGTTTAATCGTTATCGATTAAGCTTGGATCACTTCTTCTTCGCTTTCAGCAGGTAAAGACGTTAGTACATCGTCTTTCACTTGATAATAAGCATTTTCGTATTCATGAACTTCCATAACAACTCCTGCTTGATTGGGTAAGGTCGCAGAGGCTTGCCATTCTATGCTGACATTTTGCCTATGAGGAAAGGGATACATTCCGTGGGCGGGAGTATAACAAAGCAAAAGCCATAATTACAGAAAACTTTCAGTTTTGTATAGCCAAACATGGTATTTAAGGCTAGTTATCATTTAAATAGCTCACAATCAGTGATTCGACATGAAAGACTTTCACTTTCTACGAGGGTATTGAGGCCATGCTGACGCCATTTCATCATTCGCTTTATACACAAAAGCGATTAACAGAAATCGCTTACATAAAATGAATCTAGGGAATGCCATTAGATATTCAGGGCAGGCTTTATGGTGAAATTTCGCCCTCAAACACTTAGACCAACATCAAGTCAGTGAAGTGATTGAAACCTATGGGCGATCGCAGCTATCTGAGCGATTAAGCTACTGAATAATAAGTGCAGAGTAATAAGTGACTGTGTAATAAGCGACAGTGTAAAAAACTAAACACTCAACCTAAGCCGACAAAAAGGCCAGTTAAGCTAAATCAGGCCTAGGCTTGAGTCGATAAGCGGTAGCGAAGCACCTTAAGTGACTTCTCTTCCGACACATCCATAAAGGCTAGCGGATTGGCTAAGCGCTCTATGTATTCGAGTGCAGGTGCTGCTTCCGCTACCTGTTGACGCAGGAAAGTGGTATCGAGTTCAGGTGCATTTAGACACAGTAATACTTCGCCATTCTCGGCAAGCAACTCAGGTAAACGCCTAATTAAACGCACATAATCCTTAGTCGCAACAAAACTGCCCTTCTGATTGCTCGGTGGATCGGCAACAACAATGTCGTAGGGACCGAGCTTTTTCAGTTTGCCCCAAGATTTAAAAATATCATGGCCTAAAAAACGGGCTCCCGCGCTAAAGCCATTCAGCAAATGGTTCTGCTTACCTATGCCTAATGCGCCTTTGCTCATGTCCATATTCACAACTTCATCGGCCCCCCCTTGTAATGCCGCGACCGAGAAACCACAGGTATAAGCGAACAAATTAAGCACCTTTTTATAACGGGCGTTTGCTCTCACCCACTCGCGGCCATTGGCCATATCGAGGAAGAGTCCGTGGTTTTGTCCACGCATTAGGTGCACCTGAAACCGTGCGCCATTTTCGCTAACGATATGCGGCTCAGGCACTTCACCTTGCAATAATTGGGTAAACGTCTCCCCCGCACTACGGTATTGGTAGACTAAATTCAATTGGCTATCTGGCCGAATAGCTTGCCAGCGCGCTGCAATCGCCTGTTGGCAGAGGGTTAAATCCGTATCCTCCAAGGGAGTAAAGCTGGTCAGCAATAGTACGGGTGCAAACCAATCTAAACATAGGTGCTCACAACCCACGTAATGCCCACCGCGGCCGTGGAATAACCGCACCGCATCATCACCTAACTCAATTGTCGCTAGCGCTTGTATAAAACTTTGCATCTTCTATTACTTACTCTCAGTTGCACTTGTATTGGCTTCATCGCCATTGGGAATTGCATTTTCCGTGTTACTGGCCAAGAACTTATCTTCGATATCGTCCGATAATAAAATGGCTAACCAATTACCACTCTTACTCGATTCGAGGGCAATTTTAACCACCATAGTCAATGGCACTGACAGCAACATGCCCACAGAACCTAATAACCAGCCCCAGAAAATTAATGATAAAAACACCACTAAGGTCGATAACCCCAGACCGCGCCCCATAAATTTAGGCTCAATGATATTGCCCATCACCATGTTGGCACCCACGTACAAAAGTGCAGTCCCCCCCGCAGCCGCAGGGCCAAGCTGAATAAAGGCCAACAACACCGCTGGAATGGCGGCAATGATAGAACCAATATTGGGAATGTAATTAAACAGGAAAGCAATCACCGCCCATAACATGGCGTAATCCACGCCGATGAAGGTCAATCCCACACCGACGATGATCCCAGTAGCCAAACTCACTAAGGTCTTGATCACCATGTACTGATTCACAGATTGTAAAAAGCGGTCAATCTGCTTTAAGCGCATATCGGGATCGTCCAATGCCAGGTGCAATTTCTTTGGCAGCGACTGAGCTTCAAACAGCATAAAGACGATAGTGAGGATGATCAGAAATAAATTCGCCATCACATTGCCGACACCCGATAGCATATTCGTGGTCATAGACAAGGCCATACCTGGGTCAAAATAGGCTAATACCTGATCCTTCGAAATCTGAATATTTAATGCCTGTAATTTATGGATAATCCACGAAAACTGCTCCACCAGCTGATCGCGATATTGGGGCAATTGTTTAGAAAACTCATTGACAGAACTGCCAACGACTGAGGCTAACCATAGGCCCATCAACACAATAAAACCCATCAAGAGGATCACTGCCAGCCATTTAGGCACACGGAACTTTGTCATCAAACCGATTGCAGGATTACAAATCACCGCAAGAAAACTGGACAGCACAAACGGCACCACAATCGGGCTCGCCGCCTTAATCCCTGCCAAAATAATCACTACAAAGGCCATAACCGCAAAGCCACGATAAGCAGCAGAGGGCGCATTAGGTCGAGTCATTTATTAAAAATCCTTCTTGATCTTAGATAAAATTGTTAGGCTAACCCTTGAAACCACTTAACCTCAGCAACTTTAGCTTAAGATAGCCATTTGTCATTATGAAACCAGAAACCGCGATTATACGCATTAAAAACTTAAGACTTCGTACTTTTATTGGCATTAAAGAAGATGAAATTCAAAATCGCCAAGACGTGATCATTAATGTCGTGATCCATTATTGTGCCGAACGTGCCCGCAACAGTGACAATGTCGAGGATGCGCTCAATTACCGCACAATTACCAAAAAGATCATTGAACTGATTGAGAATAACCGTTTCTCATTACTCGAAAATCTCACCAGCCAAACGCTGGCCATCGCCAGTGAGCATCCTTGGGTTGAATTTGCCAGTGTCGAAATCGACAAACCCCATGCACTACGCTTTGCCGATTCAGTCTCGATGGAGTTATGTTATCAAAAATAATCTGGCTAAAAATACTCCGACTAAGTGATCGTTGCACACCGCATTTTGGTATATATCCGCAGAGCTTAACCAATTAAGAGAGGTTCCATGAATATACTGATCACCGGCGCAAGCGGCTTTATTGGTCGCCAATTAGTCGAACGACTGGCGCCATATCATCAACTGACGTTATTAACTCGCTCAGTGCAACAAACACAAAAAATGCTCGGCAATCAGCACCATTACCTCGAGAGTCTCGATGCGCTAAGCGACTTAAATCACATTGATGCCATCGTAAATCTTGCGGGTGAACCCATAGTCGCTAAACGTTGGAGTAAAAACCAGAAGCAGCGCATTTGTGATAGTCGCTGGAATATTACGGCAAGATTAACTCAGTTAATACAACAGAGTAGCACTCCTCCTCAGATCATGGTGAGTGGTTCGGCAGTAGGTTATTACGGGCGGCACGATGATAAATTACTCGATGAGTCTAGTGGCGCCCATGTTGAGTTTAGCCATGACATCTGTCGAAAATGGGAACAAGAGGCGCTAAATGCAACCTCAGAGCACACACGCGTCTGTATTATCCGTATTGGTATCGTGCTAGGCAAAGGTGGTGCCTTAGAGAAAATGTTACCGCCATTTAAACTCGGACTCGGTGGCCCAATTGGCCATGGACGCCAAGGTATGAGCTGGATCCATGTGCAGGATCTCATTTCCCTTATTGATTTTTTACTCACTCAACAACACTGTAAAGGCATATTTAATGCCACTGCACCCAATCCAGTGAGTAACGCTGTGTTTACCAAAGCGCTCGGAAAAGCACTTAATCGCCCAGCGTTAATCACGACCCCACCGCTTGCATTACGCTTAGCGATGGGCGAAATGTCGGAGCTGCTGACGGAAGGGCAATTTGTTTACCCCAAACGTGCCCTCGAAGCGGGTTTTCAGTTTCAATTCAGTGATCTTGATAACGCCTTAACAAACGTGTTAGCCAAATAGGCTAGCACGCTAGAGCCTAAACTCAGCTTAAATATGCTGATAAAATCAGTCGCTAATGCAGGCGGATCTTAGTACTCAAATCCGCTCAACAGCCAGGTATATTGTAACGTCAATCTTGCCATTATTTTAGCAACACTAGAAAAACAAGAATGTAACATCATGATTTATATTATGATTTAGCGACAATCCGTCCATTTTCTGCTAAACTCGCCTTCATTCGGTCATAGGAGGCACGCATTAATCGCCTCAGCCTTGACCACAGATAGACTCAGCAACACCTCATAAATAGACAGTTATTTATGCTCAGGAACAGGCTATTTAATCTGCTGTTCTTGGTCTGTAGACCATAAAACGATACACACTCGCGCCTACTCGTCCTTTAAATTTTTTATCGGATTGACACTGATCTGTCCTCGACATCAAGCGCTTAACATCCAGCATTAGCAGGTACTTAATAACAAGATGGGTTACTTCTCATTGGACATTGTGCCCAATGAAACGCCCGCACTAAGACAGTTTGTAAGGAATTTTCATGCACATGACCTATATGATTGGCGAGCTAGAATCATTTTTAATTGCCATTTTCGTGCTGTTTATCGGCCACTCTATCAATCGCCATGTACGTGTTTTCAGGCAATATAATATCCCCGAACCCATAGTGGGTGGCCTTGTTGTCGCCGCGGGAGTCACATTTCTTCACTTTCAAAATATCAGTCTCGACTTCAGCCTATCACTGCAAAATACCTTAATGCTGATGTTTTTTAGCACAATCGGCCTCTCGGCAAACTACAAACTATTGCTCAGCGGTGGTAAAAAAGTCTTCATCTTTTTAGGTGTGGCCTCAGTGTATATTGTGATTCAAAATGCCGTCGGCGTCAGTTTAGCCAGTCTATTGGGGCTCGATCCCATCATGGGACTTATCGCAGGATCAATTACCCTGTCGGGCGGGCATGGTACCGGCGTTGCTTGGTCACAAACCTTTGCTGAGCGCTACGGTATCAACACCTTAGAGTTTGCTATGGCTGCGGCAACCTTTGGTTTGATCATGGGTGGGATCATCGGTGGCCCCGTCGCGCAGCGATTAATCGGTAAGCATAATCTTGTTTCTCGCTATGGGGTTGGCCGCAAGCATCACAGTGAACATCCACATTTAGTCACTTATGATCACTTAGAAGAAGACCAAGTCACCGCCAAAACCATATTAGAAACTCTGTTTGTGCTGTTGTTGTGTGTTGCAGGATCAAAATGGCTCACGCTGTGGATCAGCCAATCGGGTATTGCATGGCTAAAGATGCCCGACTTTGTATATGCTCTTTTTCTTGGCGTGCTCATCGCTAATCTCACAGAACTCACCCGCGGTTACAAACCCCATACCGAAAGCATCGATGTGATAGGGACTGTCGCGCTGTCACTCTTCCTCTCAATGGCCTTAATGACTTTAAAGTTATGGGAAATTTTTGATTTAGCGATCCCGCTACTGGTGATATTACTGGTACAAACCGCAGTGTTGGCCATTTTTGCCTATTTCGTGACGTTCAAAGTCATGGGCAGTAATTACGATGCTGCGGTGATCACCGGTGGCCACTGCGGCTTTGGTATGGGGGCAACCCCAACAGCGGTAATGAATATGGGCGCGCTAGTCTCACGCACAGGGCCATCACCCCAAGCCTTTATGGTAGTACCTATCGTCGGTGCCTTCTTCATCGACATAGTTAACTTAATTGTCTTACAGGGCTATCTGAGCTTTATGAAGTAGTTGTTTATAACTCAATCACTTAAAAAATAGGGCGCCGACTTTGGCGCCCTATTTCATGGTTCAAAATAATTAAGACTAGAATTCACGCATTAAGCGTTCAGGCCGAGGCAGGTAATAATCATCATAATCAAGGGAGAAAACGACTGAACTTGAACGGCCAACAATCTCATCACGGGGCACGAAGCCAATAACCCGAGAGTCAGCGCTGTTATCACGATTATCACCCAGGGCTAAATAATGCGCATCCGGCACTGTGACAGGTCCAAAATTGGCAAGCCTTGAGGGTACAGGGTTAAGGCGAATACTATGGACCATACCGAGTAAATATTCCTGCATTTCTGTCACATCAGCGGGAGCATAAGCACTCAATGCTTGGGATGTGTAGCTGAGCAGTTCGCCGTTTAAATACAAGCGATTATCCTGCATCATCACAGTATCGCCTGGCACAGCTATTACCCGCTTAATCAGCTTTTTATCGGCCTTTTTCGAGTCAAATACCACAATATCGCCACGAGCAGGATCTGCCAGTTTAACTAATGCGATATGCGTAAATGGCACCCTAAGATCATAAGCCATCTTATTAACAAGAATGCGATCCCCCTCGACGATAGTCGGCAGCATAGAACCCGATGGCACAGTATTCCAATCTGCCACAGCGCTCCTGAACACTAACATTAAGCTGATAAACAGAAAAAAGGAGCGATTATCCTTAAGCAGTTTTGTTATTCCTTTGAACATAATATTCCCTCTATGGCATATATAAGCTAGTCGATGTCCTCAGTTAGATAGACCCATTGCGTTGCACTAAGTTCTGTTGCTACCTGCTTAAGCACAGATCAATTTGTAAGCCGATGTAAAAAGCATATTCAATTCAAGTGCAGCAGAATCAACCCCATAACAAAAAAGCACTGAGCTTATGTCGCATCAGTGCTTTTAATGTTGGCTCAGCTTGTTGTCTTAATAAGCTTTATGTTTTAGCCCATCAACAGAGTTCACAAACCGCCCTAGCTCCCAGCCTTTAATAGCTCAGAGCAAGATTGGCTGAGCAATTGTCGACAACGCCAAACCCCTAGTAAGGCGACGATTAAGGCTCCAGAAACAGGGGCAATACCCCACCAAGGCCAGTGCATGTATACATTAAGTTCAAATACTTGCGTCTTAAGTAGATATAACGCAAATTCGGCCACAATTACGGCTAACACACCCGCAATACCGCCAAGTAAGGCGAACTCTAAACCCGTTGCACTGCGCAATAACCATCCTGAAGCACCAAAGGTACGTAACACCGCCAGTTCACGTTGCCGAGTTGCCATGCCAGCCTCAGTCTGTGCAATCAAGACTAAGGCACTGGCTAATAACACTAAGGCCAGCACTAAAGACAACGACAGCGACACTTGCTCAATTATCTGCCGCAACTGCCCCACCATAGCGCCAACATCTATGATAGATATCGTCGGAAATTGCTGAATAAGCGCAAGGATCACTGCATCCTTAGGCGTACCATCGGCACTCAGCGCTTGGCCGTTTGTTGCGGGGTCATTTGTTGACTGGTCATTTAAATAAAAACTCGCCATCGAAGTATAAGCAAAAGGCGCGAGCGCTTCTTGAGTGAAAATCATAAAGAAGTTCGGTTGCAGCGTTTCCCAGTGTACGGCACGAATACTGGCAACTTTAACTGTGAGCTCTTGATTATCAATCACGTAAGTCAGCTTATCGCCAAGACCAATACCTAGACGCTCCGCCACGCCGGACTCCACCGACACTTCATCAGCGGCTTGATTAAAATGCCCCTCTAACAGTTCGTTGTTAGCAGGCAGTGTATTGCGCCACGTTAGGTTTAACTCGCGCGAAATGCCCACTCTTCCCTTTTCACCCGCTTCTGACTGTTCATTCGAAATCAGCGCTTCACCGTTAATTTGAGTTAATCGGCCACGGATCACCGGATAAATATCTGTCGCCACTATCCCCTTCGCCGTCATGAAATCATTCAAGGGCTTTGCATCATCAGGCGCAATATTGACAAGGAAATAATTAGGCGCATTTTCGGGCAACTGTTTTTGCCATTCGTTAAGTAAATCTTGTCTTAACGCCAAAATAGTCAATAACAGTACCAGTGCAGCGCTAAAGCCAACCAATTGCACCGCATTTTGCCGCGCACGACGCCTTAGCCCCGCCAGCGCTAATTGCAAAGGATTGGTAGTCTTCATACCAACACTGTGTCCTGCTCGTATCATCACAAATCCAAGCAGACTTAATAGCACAGCCAGCAATAGCACAGCCGCGACCACAGTCAGAGTCAAAGTCCAACTTTGGGAATACAAATAGCCCAGTAGCGCCATAGCCCCTAGACTCAGTAGCAAATGCAGCCACATACCAAGCTGTAAGCCTTCTAACTGACGCTGCAACACCCGAAGTGGCGGAATAGCCAGTAAACGCATCAATGGATAAGCCGAAAACATAAAGGCGCTGATGAGCCCAGTGCTGATACCGAGTAATAATGGCCGTGTGAGTGGCGGTGAATAGGCCGCAATTTCAGGTGGTAATAGATAACTGATCCCAAAATCGAGTAACCCTCCCCCAATTAGACCTAGACCAATTCCCAGTAGTGTTACCAACAATAAATGAGTACCAAACAACAGGCGAATTTGCTTTGCCGAGGCGCCAAAGGTTTTCAGCATGGCCACCACATCGTAATGACGCTGACAATAACGCTGTGCGGCAATACCTATCGCCGCGCAGGCCAATGCAATGCCCATCAAACTTGCTAGCAGTAGGAAGCGCTCAGCTCGCTTAACCGCTCCCGCTATCGGCGAGTCACCGGATTGCACATCGACCCAACGCTGGGTGCTATTCAAAAGCGGTTTAACACTTTGCTCAAAGGCCGTAAGCGAAGCTTCATCGCCAGCAAATTGATACAGATAAGTCACGCGGCTGCCCGGTTGAATCACTCCCGTTTTGGCGACATCCTCCATGCGCATCAATACCACGGGCGATGAAGCAAAAGGATTAAAGCCCGCGTCGGGTAAGCGGCTGATCTCATTGCTGAGCACAAATTCACTGTTACCTAGTTCGATGGATTTGGGATAACCCAAAAGTCCGCCTAAGCGAGTCTCAAACCAGATTTCGCCCGCTTGAGGTAACGCCTTGGTTTTACCGCTGGTGAGTTCAATATCGCCCTTAAGCGGGTAACCCGACTCTACGGCGCGTACTGTGACTAACTGAAACTTATCTCCCGAATAGACCATGGAATTAAATTGCATGTTAGTCACATGCTTAAGCCCAAGCGCTTCGGCTTTGGATAAAATCGCCGCATCAATTTTAACCGGCGAATCGATAATACGGTCGGCAGCAATAAACTGTGAAGCTTGACCACTAATTGCCACTTGCAGACGTTCACTCACCCGCGCCAAGCCACTCACAGACAAAACCGCGAGCGTAATAGCGAGGATAATCAATAACAATTGTCCCTGCTGTAACTCGCGTTTAAACAGGCGCCATGCCAGACTTAACTCCATTATTAAGCCTCCTTAACATCGGCTAGCGGTTCTGTTTGAGTGATATCTTCCTGTAAATGGCCGTTATCCATCACCAATTGACGCTCACACCGCTTGGCCAGCAGCAGATCATGGGTAACAAGGACTAAGGTTGTATGGCTTTCTTGATTAAGCTCAAACAACATATCGGCAATCTTATGGCCGTTGACGCTATCTAAATTGCCTGTTGGTTCATCGGCAAACAAAACTGTAGGTTCACAGATAAAAGCGCGGGCAATTGCCACCCTTTGCTGTTCACCACCCGAAAGCTGTTTGGGTAAATGGGTCAAGCGATGGGATAAACCAACCCGCACCAACATGGCCTGCGCTTTTTCCTTGGCATTGCTCACGCCTGCAAGCTCGGCGGGTAACATGACGTTCTCGAGCGCAGTTAAGGTATCAACTAACATAAAGGATTGAAAAATAAAGCTGACCTTCTGTTTACGCAGTGCCGCTTTTTGCTCTTCATTCAGTGGTGATAATGCCACACCATCGAGCCAAATCTCCCCCGACGTAGGCGTATCAAGCGCCGCAAGCAATCCCAATAAGGTGGATTTGCCTGAACCTGATGGGCCGAGAATAGCCACACTCTCACCTTGCTTGACATCTAAGTTAATGCCCTTGAGGATAGTGAGCGTTCCTTCCTGAGTAATCACTGATTTTTCGAGGTTAACAACATTAATGGCACTGTTTTTTAAGATGACGTTAGACATAGGATCCTTCTTATATAAATCGTTCTGGTATCAATCGCTAAGATTAAAATCAATGGCGAAGACCCTAGGGGCATTCATCCTACTGAGTGTACTCATGGTCACGCCCGCTCACGCGGCAAAGATACTGATCCTCGGCGATAGCTTAGGCGCTAGCTACGGCATGGCAGAACAGTCAGGCTGGGTAGCACTACTGCAAAAAAATCTGCCCGAACATCAGTTTACCAATGGCTCAGTGAGCGGCGAAACCACAGCGGGCGGCCTACGCCGATTACCCGCCTTGCTCGATTCTGTTGCTCCCGATCTTGTGGTCATTGAGCTAGGAGGTAATGATGGTTTACGTGGATTCCCCCCAACGCAACTCGAAAATAATCTAATCCAAATCATTACCCTAGCCAAAGATAGCGGCGCAAAAGTGCTGCTGACCGAGATCATGGTACCGCCTAACTATGGCCCTCGCTATACCCAAAAGTTCACCCAAGTGTATCAAGACATATCTAAAACCCAGGATATAGTGTTGATCCCCTTCTTTATGCAGGATATCGCGCCCCATCCAGAATTAATGCAAAGGGATGGCATTCATCCCAACGAAAAGGCGCAAGCTCAGATTGCGGCTTGGATGCAACCATGGATAGAAAATGCGTTAACCCAATAAAATAGCTGCTATTTTAAGCTAACGAACCGCTTACTTAGCTAAACTCATGTTCAACGGATAAAAACGTGTTCTAACGCAAGATTCACCCTATAGATAAACAGTAAAATTCGTGTTAGCAAATGGTTAACTCAAACAAGGAGTCAATATGTCCCTTAGCCATCAGCAAAAAGTGTACATACCCAAGGAAGCCCGTACCAATCAATACATCACAGCCGAAATCAAGGTGACGGATGAGCTACTCAATCAATATCCCGATTATCAAAGCTGTTATCAAACGTTAAGCCGTTTGATATTTAATTTGGCAGAACAACACGATCTCCGTAATGTTCACGTGATCACTAACGATAAACTGCCAGTAGTGCGTTACCATACCGAAGCATATTGCTTCCAAACCACTGAACAAATTCTATTTTTTTATAACCCAGCCTACCACGAAGCCCAAAACTTATTCTCGCAAGAAAACTATCGCGCCCGTAAACTGCGCATTGTATTTCTCGCCACAGGTGACGATATTCGCAGTAATTCCGCCAGTTTCCATATCAAGGTGCGTGAGTTACTCACTGAATTAATGCCCTTAATGCCAATAAGCGATCTTAAGGTTAAGGTCCGCGACCATCAGCATTTATCCTATGATCTGTTCGCAAAAGCTAAGGGCTATAAAGAAACCTATGGTTATAAACTGCGCGCCATCGGCCCAAGATATAAAGCCAGAAAATGTGAGTTACCAGAAAACGTTAGCTCTCTCACCTATGTGACGGTGAGCTTACCGCTGAGCCGCAAACTCAAACAGGGTTTATTACCTGACTCAGCCACTGACTTTACGCCTTTATATCAGCATCTTGAAGACTGCTTCCTCAAAGCGGCAGCGAATAGACAACTGACACGCCTTGCTATGATAGCGAACGGCTTAACACCGCTTGTGCGTAACAGTAAGTTTGAAAAGCTCGACAGCAAAGCCGAAGTACAAATGATAGGGTTCGATCCTAATGCGACTGAGCAACAAGTTATCCGTCGCTGGGATGCCGATAACTTAGTCGAAGCCGCGCACTTTACCATAGTGGCAGGTACCAAGGATTGTGACGATTCGGGTTTCGGTCGCTTTATGAACAATGTTGAAACAGCTCTGAAGGCCTTCGCAGCGGACATAGGTGTCGATCCGGAGCGTGAAGATCTCATCGTACGCTTCCATCAACATATCAGCTATCAAATCTAACCCACTTCGGTATTAGCCGCGAAAGCTCAGCAAATGAAAACGCCTGCAAATGCAGGCGTTTTTACTTTTATTCACCAATAGACAGAATTACATAGGACGATTTTTTTCTATGAGGCGATTGAAAATAGCGTTCACAGACAAAGAAGCACCGTGGGCAATTTTATCGGCAAGTTTCTTTCTCACCTGATAACGTATCTTGTACACAGTACGCTCTGTGGCGAGTGACATTATCACATCATCGCTGGTCGAAATCGCATCAACTAAACCTAATTCAATAGCTTGCTGACCGTACCAATGCTCGCCAGTGGCGACTTTCACTAAATCCAACTCAGGGCGATACTTACCAACAAACGCTTTAAATAAGACGTGGGTTTCTTCGAGTTCTTCTTGAAACTTCTGTCTTCCCTCATCGGAGTTTTCACCAAATACTGTCAAGGTGCGCTTAAAATTACCAGCCGTATGTTGCTCATAATCAATTTCATGCTTTTTCAGCAGGCGATTAAAGTTAGGCAGTTGAGCAACAACACCAATAGAACCGACAATGGCAAAAGGTGCAGCATAAATTTTATTCGCTACACAGGCCATCATATAGCCACCACTGGCGGCGACTTTATCAACACAGACAGTCAATGGAATATCAGCTTGGCGTAAGCGATCTAACTGGCTGGAGGCTAAACCATAACCATGCACCATACCACCGCCACTCTCTACATTGACAACCACTTCATCGCCTTTTTCTGCGATAGCAATAATTGCACTGATTTCTTCACGCAGTGATGCAACCTCAGCGGCATCGATACTGCCCTTAAAATCAATCACGAACACTTTGCCCGTGCAGGCTTCATCTGCGGCCTTGTCTTTTGCCTTTTCGTCAGCTTTTAATTGCTTTTCATAGGCTTTGAATTGTTTCTTTGACAGAAGTTCTTCTTTTAAGCCATGCTTAAGTTCTTCTAACTCTTCAGACAAGTTAGTGATCCTCAGCTCGCCCTTATCTGACTTGTGTTTTACAGTGGAAGCCAACACCACAATAATAACGGCAACGATTGCGACCACTATTGTGACGGCTTTCGCCAAAAATATTCCATACTCGTATAAAAATTCCAAAGTGTTCTCCGTTAGAGCGTTACATCATTCAGTCAATTGTGCGCTATTCTAACAGCCTAAAGGCCCATAAAAAAACCCAGCAAAGGCTGGGTTTTCCGATTAAGGCAAGATTAGTTAGGACAAGTCGCAATGACCTCACTGTTTGTCACTAAAATCGTCGCATCGCCCTTACCTGCAGTAGCTGCATAGGTTGCCACTTGAGTCTGCATTTCAACCGTGGCAGCCGCGGCCATACCATCCGTTGATTCCTTTTCTTTAGGATCAACAATCGAACTGTGGTGACCTTTAGCGAAGCGTACAACGCCATGACCTTTGCTCGTGCTATCGGCACAAGGTAGCCCGATGGCAGCAATCAGCGGCTCAGTGCCCGATAATGGGAAGTTATCGACGCGATTAGGCAGCACTTGGTCTGCTAAGTTACCGTTACCATCACCCGCCACTTCAATTAAGTGCACAGGTAAGCCAGTCGCTTTTAACATAGCAGCATGGTTAACAGGATCTGCAGAATCTACCGCTGTTTGAACCGCAAAGGCAAACGTCGGAATAAATTGGGCATATACCCCCTGCACCAGTGCCGCATATTCAGGGCTACCAGGCTCATAACCTGCTGTATTAGCCGCATCAACCTGTGCTTGGAAAGTTGCAGATGCCGTAATATTACTAAACAGCACTGGGCCAAAGGTTGCAGAACCTGCGAATGATCCTGCTAATCCACCTGCTGGCGCAACTAAGGATACAGCATTGATAACATAAGCATTTGGTAAGGCATCGCCGGTTGCTGGATTCTTCATACCTGTGCTGGCATAGGTCGCAAAATCGGTGCCCACAATGGCGCCTAAACTCAGACCTTGAGCACTGATTTTAGTCACATCAAATACTTGCGGCTGACCTGCTTGTGCTAAGCCCTGTGCTAAGCCCGTAAGAGCAAGACGCACCCCTAAATGGTCCATCGTCGCTTGACGGAAGTTATCTCGCACCGACAAAGTGCTAGAAATATTCACAAACACCAACGGGTTACCATTTTTAAAGGCATCCGGTTTACCGACAACTGCACCGAAGGCAGGATCTGTCGCAGAGACTTCATAAATCCCATCACCGTTAGCATCGAATGAACGCGCACCGTGAAGTGGCATATCAATAGCAACAGTTGCAACCCCCATTGCCGCATACGTGCCGGCATAGGCCAATGACATTTCTTTACCGCCACCTAAACCGTGAAGGGCAATTGTTGTTGGCCAACCAGATGTAGGAGGAATAAACTCACGACCTTGCTGTTGATAAAAAGCGGCCAATTTCGTTGCATTGGGCATAGAAATCAGTACAGATACTGTTTCATAACCTTTGATTGCTGGAATAGGATTGAACTTAGTCAGATGTTTGGTTTTATCAACTGCCGTACCATCATCTAAAACCCATGTTTTACCCGCCATTAACGAGGGATTAGCTAAAGCATCAGCAGGGTTAGCAATACCATTAGCCACCGCTTGCATACCAAAATTATTCTGGCTGAGTGTGCCCGCTTGCAGTGCAAGTAGCACAGATACAGGGCTATCACCTTGGGCTTTCCAATGACCATTAATTAATGGTTTACCTTCAGCGGATAAACAACCAACTGAAGAACAATCACCGTAAATAGGCAGTTTAATTTTTGCCGTATACACATCAGCCAAGTTTGCGGCAACATAGGCAGCTCCAGCAGCCGGTGTTAAGCCCGCCACTTGAGCCACAGTCAATCCAGTTGGTGTTGGCATCTGGGCAAAGCTTGGTGCATAGGGAGCCCCCTTCGCCATCAGCAATTTGGTGGTTTCATAGACGTTAGCAACAGACTGAGTGGTAAATAAGCCAGAGTAACTGATGGTTAAAGGATCGACCTTATGGGCCGCAGCAATCCCTTTCTCATAACTATTCACTAAGGTTTGCAGCATCAATTGATCTGGTGTTTCTAAAGGTAACGTATTGATATCCAGCTTCAACAAACCATAGGTCGTTGAAGGAGCGATACCACGACCTTCAGAATCTTGAATAAGATTCGTTGTCGCATAAATATAAGATTGCCCAGCTTTGAGTGGCTTAAGCGGAATTATCACCACTTTTTTGCCCGAAGCGGTTGATATAAAGTCAACGCCAAACTGCAACTCAGCACCCACTTTACAGGCTGAAACTGACGGTTTAGCCTTACATTCGGGATCAGATGATAATGCGCCGCCTACCGTGGCTTCAAACATTCTGACAGCACCCGGTTGTGCAACCGATGCCGCCATTAAGGTCAGCGGTGTACCGTCATGTTTTTTCGCCAAATCGATATCAATAGAAATCGGTGATGTTGTCGACCACCCATCTAACGCCCCAAGCGCTATTTGTGGATCAACATAATTGCCCGAGCTTTCACCCGGAATTGATAATGTGCCATCTTTGGTGCCACTGAACAGCAAATCATTCGGTAATGGAACTTTTGAATTAGCAGGGTCGAACACCATGTGCGATTCAGGGATGAGCACTTCTGTCTTATCCTTGAGTTCATTAAAACTGTCCTCACCACATCCTGTGAGGCCCAGTGCAGATGCAATCGCAACACCCAAAATGAGTCTTTTCATCTTTTTTCCCCAAATCTTGTTGTAATAGTTTTGTTTTCCCCAAGAAATTAGTCACAATAGCTTTTAGATCTGTGACCAATAGGGCTTATGTTAGCCCCTAACTCATTTCAAGTTAACGTAAAAATATTGAGTTAGCCACAAGTTTGTCACAAAGATTTTAGCTATTGATAACAAAGTTTCATTCATTTGTTTGAAACATGCGTTTATCACTTCGGCGACTCTAGAAGTGGCGGGCATTCTCGCCAAGAGGAAAAAGAGACTCATGTTGGAATATCAAGCAGCAAAAGATTTACTCAAGGGCAAGACGATTTTAGTCACAGGCGCTGGTGCTGGCATAGGCCGTACCGCCGCCATTGAGTTTGCAAAACACGGCGCCACTGTGATTTTACTTGGTAAAACAGTGAAAAAATTGGAAGCTGTTTACGACGTAATAGAACAAGCAGGTTATCCCAAACCTGCCATAGTGCCATTGGATCTTAAGGGCGCAACGGAACAAAATTATCGCGATATGGCCGATACCATAGCCGAGCAATTCGATCATTTAGACGGCTTATTACATAACGCTAGCTTACTCGGTGCCTTAGGTCCGTTTGAACACATAGATATTCCATCACTCGAAGACGTGCTCAAAGTGAACGTCACGGCCCAAGTCATGCTAACTAAAGCATTACTACCTGTGATGCGCCAAGCACCCAGTGCATCTATTATCTTTACGTCGAGCAGTGTGGGTCGTCAAGGCCGCGCCTATTGGGGACCTTATGCTTTCTCTAAATTTGCCACCGAAGGCATGATGCAAGTTCTCGCCCATGAATCCGATGGCACCTCAGTTCGAGTTAACAGCATAAATCCAGGAGCTACCCGCACTGAGATGCGCGCTAAAGCCTACCCTGCAGAGAATCCACTGGATCTCAAAACCGCTGAGGAGATCATGCCGACCTATCTCTATTTGATGGGTCAAGATTCTAGTGCCGTCAACGGACAGCAGTTTAACGCACAGTAAATTCATTTTTTATACAAAAGCAAAAAGGCCGCTTAGCGGCCTTTTTCATTGGGATAAAACAACTTAGCTACGCTGACGCGATGGCTTAGGTTTTCCCGAACCTGTTACTTTATGCTTACGTACGGCGCGGCGAATTTTAGCACTCTTCACCTGAGCACGGGCTACGCTGTGTTTATCGGCAGCAAGCATAGTACGTGTTTCGGGCTCAAGACCCGCCAGCTTACGCAAGTAGTTAACTTGCTCTACGGGCAATTCAACCCAGCCACCGCGAGGCAGTGATTTTGGCAGTTCGACCATACCATAACGAATACGGATCAAACGGCTCACCTGTACTTCTTGGGATTCCCACAAACGGCGCACTTCACGGTTGCGACCTTCGCGTAAACAAACATGCCACCACTGGTTCATGCCTTCGCCGCCCGCTGGTTTGATGCTATCAAACTGCGCAGGGCCGTCTTCTAACATGACGCCAGTACGTAAACGTTGCACTGTCGCCTCAGGGATTTCACCAAAGGTACGCACTGCGTATTCGCGGTCGACTTCGTTCGATGGATGCATTAAACGGTTCGCCAACTCACCATCTGACGTAAACAACAATAAGCCTGAGGTGTTAATGTCTAAACGACCAACCGCCACCCAGCGTGAATCACGCACTTTTGGTAAGCGATCGAATACCGTTGGACGGCCTTCAGGATCTTTACGACTGCAAATTTCGCCTTCAGGTTTATGATATGCAAGCACACGGCAAATCACGTCTTCGGCAGACTTTAACGAAATGGCTCTGCCATCGATACGCACTTTAGCATCCGCTTCAATACGATCCCCAAGGCTAGCAATTTCACCATCAATACTAACTCGGCCTGCAGCAATCCATGCCTCCATCTCACGACGGGAGCCATGGCCTGCACGGGCCAAGACTTTCTGCAACTTTTCACTCATTAGTATTATGCTCTTCTGACTGTTCTGGCGATGATTTCAAACCTGAAAAAACCGCCTGCAATGACTCAGTATCCGACAGCGGCGGTAAATCCGCTAAGGTGTCTAAGCCAAAATATGCTAAAAATTCTAAGGTAGTGGCATATAACGCGGGTCGCCCCGGTACTTCTTTATGGCCAACTACTTTAATCCAATGTCTATCTGACAAACTTTTTATGATATGGCTACTTATAGCCACACCGCGCACCTGTTCAATATCGCCGCGAGTCACAGGTTGACGATAAGCAATCACCGCCAAGGTTTCTAATGTCGCACGCGAATATTTAGGCGCCTTTTCTTGCCACAGAGGCTGCAAAAATGGACTCAAGACTTCTAAGGTCTGGAAGCGATAACCCCCAGCGACTTTCACAAGTTGTACACCTCTGTCTTGATAATCCTGCTGCAGCTCATCCAATGCAGCTTTTATTTTGTCTCTGGAAACCGTGAAATCCACCAATACAGTGTCTTTCAACATTTTCGCCGACAAGGGTTTCCCCAATACAAACAAACTCGCTTCAATAAGCTGTTTTAATTGAGTAGGATTTATCTGCATCAATTAATAGGCCTTAACGTAAATAGTTGAAAACGGCTCTGTTTGGTACAATTCGACCAATAATTCTTTGACTAATTCCATCAAAGCTAAGAAGGTGACTACCACGCCGGCACGGCCTTCTTCTAGGGTAAATAAACGTTCAAATGCCGTAAAATCTTCCGAGTTCAGCATGGCTAAAATCTGGCTCATGCGCTCACGGGTCGATAACTGTTCACGCTTAACATGATGATCTTCATAGGCATCGATTCGTTTGAGTACATCACCAAAGGCACGGGCAATTTCAAACAACGAAACTTCTGGCGGGATCATTAACGGCTTAATGTCGGGTGCTGCCACTGCTTTGGCTTGAAATACATCCCGCTCGAGCCGCGGTAAATCATCGAGTTTTTGCGACGCTTCTTTAATCACTTCATAGGCTTTAAGCTGCCGAATAAGCTGTGCCCGAGGATCTTCCTCAACCTCATCTTCAGCCACCATACGCGGCAGCAGCAAACGGGATTTAATCTCGGCAAGCGTTGCCGCCATCACTAAGTAATCGGCAGCAAGCTCGATTCTAGCCTGAGTCAGCAACGTAATATATTCTAAATACTGCGCGGTGATTTGCTGAATGGGTAAATCGACAACGTCTAATTTTTGCTTACGGATCAAATATAAAAGCAAATCCAATGGCCCTTCAAAGGACTCGAGGAATACTTCTAATGCCTCCGGCGGAATAAACAAATCCAGCGGCATTTCGGTCATTGCCTGACCACGAATAACGGCTAAGGGTAAACTTTGTTGCGTGCCCTGCATCCGCTATCTTGCTCCGTTAACACTGCGCTATCCAACCTAGGCTAACGCCAAACGCGCGATTATACCTGTAAATCTACGACGATAAAACTGCCAAATGTTGACTACCACTATCCGAATCACTTACCCGCATCCATTAGCGATAAATCTAATGCGGCAGATTTAGAGGAACGGCGTGATATCACCCGCGCCTTCACGTAAAATCTCGGCGCCATCTTCAGACATATCAATCACAGTCGTTGGTTTTTCGCCTAAATAACCACCGTGGATAATCACATCCACTTGATGCTCGAGCAAATCACGAATTTGTTCAGGATCAGACTCGGCAAATTCCGCATTCGGCATCACTAAACTGGTCGACATCAGCGGCGCATCTAAGGCTTCAAGTAAAGCCAGTGCGATCACATTGTCGGGCACACGAATACCTATGGTCTTTTTCTTGTCATTTTGTAAGCGACGCGGTACTTCTTTAGTCGCTTTGAAAATGAACGTATAAGGCCCAGGCGTGCAACTTTTTAGGATGCGATACGCCTGATTATCCACTTTAGCGTAAGTCGCAAGCTCGGATAAATCACGGCACATCAAGGAAAAGTTATGATCGTTCTCAATTTGACGAATTCTCGCCATCCGCGTCATCGCGTCTTTCTCACCAATCAAGCAGCCTAAGGCATAGCCCGAATCGGTGGGATAAACAATTACACCGCCGCTTTTCAATACGGCAACCGCCTGACTTATAAGCCGCGTTTGCGGATTTACTTCATGTACATAAAAAAACTGACTCATGGTCGTTCCATCCAAGATTCCGATTGCCAGACCCAATCAATACCTTGGGGCTGATACAGATTTTTACCTAATTCTATCCAATTGCTCGGAAAGTGAAAATCACTCCCTATCGATGCGAGCAACTGGTTTTGGACACTCAGCGCCACAAGATTGGCCCTGTCGTCTAATGTTTGCTGGCCAAGCACCACTTCCATGGCATCTCCACCCGCTTCTTTAAATTCACGCACTAAGCGCTTAAGCCACTTAGCCGATAACTTATAACCACTGGGATGCGCCAACACGGCTAATCCACCTGCGTTATGGATGATATCAATGGCACTGGCCATATCACCCCAATTATTAGGCACATAACCGGTTTTACCGCGGGCAAGGTAGCGTTTAAAGACGCTCGGCATATCCACAGCATGACCATTTTCAGCCATCCAGCGAGCGTAATGTCCACGGCTCAATGCCGCATCACCCGCCAACGCCTTAGCACCTTCGTAGGCACCTTCAATGCCGGCTTTAGCTAATCTATGGCCAATTTCTTGAGCCCGTAATTCACGTAATTCGCGCTGGTTTTCTAAAAATGCTAATAGCGCTGGATTATCAGCATCGAAGTTAAGCGCCACTATGTGGATATCGTAACTGTTCCAGCGAGTAGAGATTTCCACGCCAGAAATCAATTTCAATGGAGTAGCTTGTGCCTGATTAAAGGCACGGGCTTCAGGTAAACCAGCCACTGTGTCGTGATCGGTAATGGCAAATAACTGCACACCCTTTTCAAGGGCTCTTGCCACCAATTCAGACGGCGTTAACTGGCCATCGGACGCGGTCGTGTGGCTGTGTAGATCAGCCAATATGCTTTGAGTATTCATGGCGCTATTGTACGCGAACTTGTTAACAAATGCGCTGTTATCTCGTATTTTGTGGCTGAGTAACATCAATTTTATGCATCATTGCAGCGAATAAATCGCAGGAAGTGAAAAATATTCAATTGACATTCAGCTCCAGCTAAGGTTTTCTATACACCAATTGACTGAATTAGCGAGACCCTTTTGAATGACACACATTAACGCTTCATTAAACATCATTTGGTGGTGGCACTTCCCAACGTAGCGGGTGGTGTGAAGCTCTGTGCTCATTTGAAAGTGACCAGAATCAACAAGAAGCCCGCAGAAATGCGGGCTTTTTTGTTAGGTGCGAAAAATGTCGGCAGACTCGGGTAAAAAATTAAGAAAGCGAGATAACTCATGATGTTAAAGACATTTTATAAGGTAGCTGGAATATGAACATGCCCAAACAGACATTCGCACGCTCAAGCACACTCAAGGCGGCATTAACCTACCACAGCGATCCACTACGCTTATATCAGCACATCACCCAAGATGCGCCCCATACTATGTTGCTCGAATCGGCCGAAATCGACAGTAAAGATCACTTAAAAAGCATGGTGATGACCCATGCCGCCATGATGATCCGCTGTGACGGTTATCAGCTGACCTTCACTGCACTGACCGACAATGGCGCGAGCTTACTTGCCCCTATCGAACGCTTTTTTAGCCCGACCGCCCACTGCCAAAGCGCGCAATCCACCTTAGTGGTGACATTGCAAAAAGACACTCAATTGCAGGATGAAGATGCACGCTTAAAATCGACCTCGCCACTCGATGGCCTGCGGATGTTTATCCAGCAGATTGATTGTGGCGCCCATACTGACAGCCAGACCAAGCCCGCCTTTGAGGATCTGTTTTTAGGTGGCGTGCTGGCCTACGACTTAATTGATACTGTCGAACCACTGCCCGCCGTACCGAACCGCGATAACGATTGTCCTGATTACTTATTTTACCTCGCCGAAACCTTAATCCTTATCGATCATAAACTGAAACAAGCCGACATCATTACCCATAATTTCAGTCGTGATTCAGCCCAGTATGCCGCCATCACCGCAGCGCTAAGCGAACGAGTTCAGCAGTTAAGCACACAATGTAAAACTCTGGGTAATTCACCTGCCGATATACCGACACTGGTCGCCATCGACGCAACTGAGCAAGTCAATATTTCCGATGAGGTGTTCAAACAAACCATTATCGATTTGAAAGAACACATTATTGCGGGCGATATTTTCCAAGTGGTGCCATCCCGTAGCTTTAGTTTACCTTGCCCGAATACTTTAGGGGCTTATCGTGCCCTGCGCCTGACTAACCCTAGCCCTTACATGTTTTATTTCAGGGGCCATGATTTCACGCTTTTTGGTGCCTCACCAGAAAGTGCGCTCAAATTTGATGCCAGCAGTAATCAGGTGGAAGTCTACCCGATTGCCGGCACCCGCAAACGCGGTAAAACCGCCACGGGCGAGATTGATTTTGACTTAGACAGCCGTATTGAACTTGAACTGCGTTTAGATAAAAAAGAACTGTCGGAACACTTAATGCTGGTCGATTTAGCGCGCAATGATATCGCACGCATCAGCCAAAGCGGCAGCCGCAAAGTCGCCGAATTATTAAAAGTTGACCGTTATTCCCACGTGATGCACCTCGTCAGCCGCGTAACGGGTCAACTGCGCCAAGATTTAGATGCGCTGCATGCTTATCAGGCTTGTATGAATATGGGCACATTAGTGGGCGCACCAAAAGTACGTGCATCACAACTGGTACGCCAAGCAGAAAAAGCCCGCCGAGGCAGCTATGGTGGCGCCGTGGGTTACCTTAATGCCCTTGGTGACATGGACACTTGCATCGTTATCCGCTCCGCCTTTGTTAAAAATGGCACCGCCTTTATTCAAGCGGGCGCGGGCGTGGTATTTGATTCGGATCCCCAAAGTGAGGCTGATGAAACCCGTCAAAAAGCTCAAGCCGTGATTTCGGCAATCAAAATGGGCGCTGGGCTGCCAGTCAATGAATCATCAGCGAATGACGCGTCAGCGCAATCCACTTCAGTAGAATATAAATAGGAGCCAAACATGAAACTCTATCTACTCGATAACTTTGACTCCTTTACCTATAACCTAGTGGATCAATTTCGCAGCCTAGGCTGTGAAGTGGTGATTTACCGCAACGATGTTGCCGCCGACTTTATTGCTGAAAAACTGCTTAACGAACAAGAACCCGCAGCGCTGGTGTTATCACCCGGTCCTGGTGCGCCCCATGAAGCAGGCTCTATGATGGCGCTTATCGCCAAAGTCGCGGGCAAGGTGCCTATGCTGGGGATCTGCCTTGGACATCAAGCTATGGTGGAATATTACGGCGGCACAGTAGCGCGCGCACCTTTTGTGGTGCACGGCAAGGCAAGCCCCACTTTCCATGACGGTACTGGCGTATTTGCCGGTTTGCCTTCTCCCCTGCCCGTTGCCCGCTATCACAGTCTGGTCGCCACTCACGTGCCTGATTGCTTACAAGTGATAGCAACCACTGACACTATGCCGATGGCAATTTTGCACCCGCAGCATAGAGCCGTTGGGTTTCAGTTCCACCCAGAATCGATTCTGACGACGCTGGGCAGCACACTGCTCATTCAAACCTTGGCATTTCTGACCCAAGACATGACAGCAGGAGTAAATGCATGAGTACAAACCATATTCAGCCTTTACTCGATGTTTTATACCAAGGTAAGAGTTTAAGTCGCGAGCACACCGCCGAACTTTTTGGCGCGTTAATTCGCGGTGAAATGAGTGAAGCCACTATGGCAGGCATGTTAGTCGCGCTCAAGATGCGCGGCGAAACCATAGATGAGATCAGCGGCGCCGCCGATGCCATGCGCGCCGCCGCCAAGACGTTTCCCTACTCGAATGGCGATAACCTTAGCAATGGAATCGTTGACATAGTTGGCACGGGTGGCGATGGCTTTAATACCATTAATATTTCCACCACTGCGGCCTTTGTTGCCGCGGCGGCGGGCGCCAAGGTCGCCAAACACGGCAATCGTAGCGTGTCGAGTAAATCGGGTTCATCGGATCTTTTGGCGCAGTTTGGCATTGACTTAACCATGTCACCAGACACCGCCAGTCGTTGCCTCGACGCATTGAACCTGTGCTTTTTATTTGCGCCCCACTACCACGGCGGAGTAAAACATGCGGGGCCGGTCAGGCAAGCACTGAAAACGCGCACTTTATTCAATGTGTTAGGGCCACTTATCAATCCTGCCCGCCCCGAATTTATGTTACTTGGCGTTTATAGCCCTGAGTTAGTCTTACCGATAGCGAAAGTATTAAAGGCGCTTGGCACAAAACGCGCTATGGTAGTGCACGGCAGCGGTTTAGATGAAGTCGCGCTGCACGGCAACACCCAAGTGGCCGAATTAAAAGACGGCGACATCATAGAGTATCAACTCACGCCCGCCGATTTAGGTGTGCCTTTAGCACAAATCAGTGACTTAGAAGGCGGCGAACCAGCGCTGAATGCCTTGATCACCGAGTCAATTTTAAAAGGCCGTGGCACAGATGCACATGCCAATGCGGTCGCCATCAATGCGGGTTGTGCTTTATATGTGTGTGGGATTGCTGATTCAGTGAAAACAGGAACCTTACTTGCGCTCAGTACCATACAAAGCGGTAAAGCCTTTGAATTGTTAAGCCAATTAGCTAAAGTCAGCAGT
This sequence comes from Shewanella sp. M-Br, assembly GCF_036245925.1. Lineage (NCBI taxonomy): Bacteria > Pseudomonadati > Pseudomonadota > Gammaproteobacteria > Alteromonadales > Shewanellaceae > Shewanella > Shewanella sp. M-Br. Next base: position 45,749 of record NZ_BJBV01000018.1, on the reverse strand, counting down.
GAAACAAAGGAATAAGTGGCAATGACTCAAGAACTGATAACAGATAGCCAAGATATGAGAACTCAGCCACAGGCAGCAACAAACCCTATGCCAAAAAGTAATGTGTTAACCCGTATAGTCGATACCAAAGCGGCCCATATTGCCGCCCTGAAGCTGCGTTTCCCCGAGGCCAGTCTGTCGCCAAAAATCTCTGACCGCAGTTTATTTGCCGCACTCAAGGCGCCCAAGGCGGGTTACATTTTAGAATGTAAAAAAGCCAGCCCGTCCAAAGGGCTTATCCGCGATGTGTTTGATGTAGAAGCCATTGCCGATATTTACGGAAAATATGCGGCGGGCATTTCGGTATTAACCGACGAGCAATTTTTCCAAGGGGATATGGACTATATCCCTAAGGTGCGCGCTAGGGTGAACCAACCGATTCTGTGCAAAGATTTTTTTGTGGACGAATACCAAATCAAACTCGCCGCCCACCAAGGCGCCGATGCGATTCTTTTAATGCTGTCCGTGCTCGATGATGAACAATATCAACGTCTAGTGAAAGAAGCCGCTAAGTATCAACTCGATGTGCTGACCGAAATCAGTAACGAAGAAGAACTTAAACGCGCCATCGCATTAGATGCGCCGATTATCGGGATCAATAACCGTAACTTAAGGGATTTGAGTACCGATCTCGCCACCACAGAAACGCTGGCGCCACATATTGGCAGCGACCGCGTGGTGATCAGCGAATCAGGCATCTACAACAATCAGCAAGTACGCCGCCTGAGTCCACTGGTTGATGGTTTCCTCGTCGGCAGCTCAATTATGGCCGAGGCTGATATCGACTTAGCCTGCCGTAAATTGATCTTCGGTCACAATAAAGTCTGCGGCCTCACCCGCATGGAAGATATTCGCGCCGCAGCAACAGCAGGCGCCGTCTATGCCGGGCTGATTTTTGCCGAAAAATCCCCGCGCGCGTTAACCCTTAACGCCGCTGAACAATTGCTCAGGGAATATCGCGCATCCGCGGCTCCCGCCATTGAATTCGTCGGCGTGTTTGTTAATGCCGCGCCAAGCACCATTACGGATATCGCAGCCTGTTTGCAGCTATCTGCCGTACAGCTTCATGGCACTGAAACTGAACTTGAAATCGCACAACTCGCAGAGCGACTTGAGCAAGCGGGACTCACAACTCAAATTTGGAAAGCCGTCAGCGTCGATGCGCAAACGGGTGAGCTTGGTAACTTACCTCAGGGAGCATCGCGATATCTCTTTGATAGTAAAACGGCAGACCAATTTGGCGGCTCGGGCCAAGCCTTTAATTGGCAAAGCATTGATGTGAAATCCCTCTGCCCACAAAAGGCCTATGCCATGTTGGCGGGCGGACTCAACGCCGACAATGCGGCCAGTGCCAATGCCCAAGGATTTTACGGTTTAGATTTTAATTCTGGCCTAGAAACCGCCGCAGGAATTAAATCGGCGCAACTGATCCAAACGGCTTTTGCCCATTTACGTCTCTAGCCTATCGCGCTAAGCAAGAAGCCCTAGATGCTGTTGGTGCTCGACAAGCGTGATGCTCAACAAACAATATGAACCTATTAATGCCAGTGGCCAAATAGATAACGATGCGGTTAACCCCAAGACGCTATTAGCACCATCAAGCCACTGACAAACTGATTGATAAGATAAGGAAAAGGTATGTCAAAGTTAAAGCTTAACCCTTATTTCGGCGAATACGGCGGCATGTATGTGCCACAGATTTTAGTGCCAGCCCTTAAGCAATTAGAAACTGCCTTTGTGGAAGCGCAGGAAGATGACGACTTTAAAGCCGAATTTACCGATTTACTGAAAAACTACGCGGGTCGCCCAACAGCACTGACCTTAACTCGCAATTTAAGCCCAAATCCTATGGTGAAAATCTACCTTAAACGGGAAGATTTACTCCACGGCGGCGCCCATAAAACCAACCAAGTGTTAGGCCAAGCCCTGCTGGCTAAGCGCATGGGTAAAAAAGAAATTATTGCTGAAACCGGCGCAGGACAACACGGCGTTGCCACCGCCCTTGCCTGCGCGCTGTTAGGCTTAAAATGTAAAGTCTATATGGGTGCCAAAGACGTTGCGCGCCAATCACCTAACGTATTTAGAATGCGTTTGATGGGTGCGGAAGTGATCCCTGTCACCTCAGGTTCTGCCACCCTAAAAGATGCCTGTAACGAGGCGATGCGCGACTGGTCTGGCAGCTACGAAAAGGCCCACTATCTTCTGGGCACCGCTGCGGGGCCACATCCGTTCCCAACCATAGTGCGTGAATTCCAACGCATTATTGGCGAAGAAACCAAGAAACAAATGCTGGAACGTGAAGGTCGCCTGCCCGATGCCGTTATCGCCTGTGTTGGCGGTGGTTCCAACGCCATCGGCATGTTTGCTGACTTTATCGACGAGCCCAGTGTCGAACTGATTGGCGTCGAACCTGCGGGTAAAGGCATAGACACGCCAATGCACGGCGCGCCGCTTAAACACGGTAAGACAGGGATTTTCTTCGGTATGAAAGCGCCTTTGATGCAAGATAGCGAAGGCCAAATCGAAGAATCTTACTCGATTTCAGCTGGATTAGACTTCCCATCCGTTGGCCCACAGCATGCGCATCTTAATGCCACTGGCCGTGCCCGTTATGAATCGGCTACCGACGATGAAGCCTTAGAAGCCTTCCAACAACTGGCGCGCTGTGAAGGGATTATCCCCGCATTGGAATCGGCGCATGCTATCGCCTATGCCGTCAAAATGGCGCGCGAGTGCACCAAAGAAACCATTTTAGTGGTCAATCTTTCCGGTCGTGGCGACAAAGATATTTTCACCGTTTCTGACATTTTGAATGGTAAAGAGGTATAACGAACATGAGTGATACATTGACTAACCCAGGCCTTTACCAAGCGGCCCGTTACCAAGCCACCTTTGCCAGACTCAACGCCGAAGGCCGTGGCGCTTTTGTCCCCTTCGTTACCCTTGGCGATCCTAGTCCTGAGTTATCGCTAAAAATTATCGATACCTTAGTGCAAAACGGCGCCGATGCCTTAGAACTGGGCTTTCCATTTTCCGATCCCTTGGCCGATGGCCCAGTGATCCAAGGCGCTAACCTGCGTTCTTTAGCCGCAGGCACGACTCCAACGGCGTGTTTTGAATTACTGGCGCAAGTGCGTGCAAAATATCCTGAACTTCCAATCGGTTTGCTGCTGTATGCGAACTTGGTGTTTGCTAATGGCATAGATGCGTTTTACGCCAAAGCGCAACAAGCGGGTGTGGATTCAGTACTTATCGCCGATGTGCCAGTGGAAGAATCAGCGCCCTTTAGCGAAGCCGCAAAAGCCCATGGTATTGCGCCAATTTTTATCGCGCCGCCCAATGCCGACAGTGAAACCCTTGCACTGGTTAGCGCCAGCGGAGAAGGTTACACCTATCTCTTATCCCGCGCTGGGGTAACAGGCACAGACACGAAAGCTGGCGTGCCGGTAGAGGAAATTTTATCTAAATTAAAAGCCTTTAACGCCCCACCACCGCTCCTCGGTTTTGGTATTGCCGAGCCTTCACAGGTAAGCGCCGCCATCAAAGCGGGCGCTGCGGGGGCGATTTCTGGCTCTGCCGTAGTAAAAATCATCGAAACCCACCAGCACGATGAAGTTAAGCTACTTGCAACGCTTGGGGAATTTACTCGCGCAATGAAGGCTGCAACCTAAGCGAGTCTTGATTTAAATAATCCAATATAAATCAAGAATTCAATTACAAATAAAATAAGTGAGGTAGACTCGTCGCCTCGCTTATTTTGTTAATATTTACCAAGCTCTATGTTTACTCAGCCTTTATCTCCCGCAAACACTATCTATCAAGGCAATACTGACACTCACGCAGTACTACACTGACAGCGTATTTATTTAGTCACAGTTCCTCGATAGAATGCCCTATCGAAGAAAAACGGACTTTTTATGCAGTATCGGATCTATATTCTCGAATTAACGCCTTGGGGCTGTGGTTTTGAAGGTGAAGTTGCAGGTAAATGCGATAATGGTGCGCCAATTTGGTTTTACTACCAAGGTAGCGATCAGCAGGCCGAAATTCGCTTTCCGGTTAACCAATGGGTCACAGTTGAATTGCTTGGCCGATTAGCAAGTGCCAGTCTTCAAGCAGATATGATTAAACAAACGCCACACCAGCATCTGAAATTCCCGTTGCATAACTGTCACTTTGAAGCTTCGGGACAAATCATCGAAATCAGCCAAACACCCGAAGATACAATTTACCTGTTGCAATCAAACCTACCGCTCCCCTTTGATAATGAACTTGGGAAATCCCCTATCTCGCTAGGCCATTGGGTCAATGTTACAGGCGAGCTTTGGGTAACAAATTGGATGAATTGAGTCGATAAAAAAAGGTATAGTGCTAGCCTGTAACAAATCATTCGCCTGATACATATCCATTAGAGGATCCGATGACCATTTCTAAATCTTTACCCGATAACAAACCTCGTACTTTTTTGGGAACACCCAAATTACCGGCCAAGTATGCCACTGTGGTGATGCCATTTTTTCTCTCTATTCTCATGAGTTGTATCGTTTCTGGGATCAGCACTTTCAATGGCGTTGGCGCTTCACCGCAATTTCTCGAACTCTGGCTCGGCGCTTGGCTGATCTCATGGGTTGTCGCCTTTCCGACACTGCTGATGGTGTTACCTTTGGTGCGTAAAATCACAGCTCATTTTGTCGATTTACGCTAGTTTTACGACTTAATCTTCCGATTTAACTATTTTATTTCAAAGCCGTTTTAGGACGGCTTTATCTTGAACTCCTTCTCTTATGCGTACAGCAACTAAAAATTACATCGATAATTGCTCGATCTGTTACCCTGCCAATATTCACTTAAACTAAAACAGTACGACCTACACCATACCAATCGTATTAAATCAAAGCGCTCATTGAGCCCCCAGTCCACGCTTTACAATGGATTTACACTGACCGTTTAGCGGCACCTATGTTTATTGTATAAGGATGACATGACTCCCACCTAAATCAATTTTCCTCTGCTCTCGAACCAACTCAAGCATTAATGTAACCCACTGTATTTATATATTTTATAAAAATAGAGCTCGTAAAACCCTAAATGATACATCCTCAAAACGCTGCCTAATTATCACTCCTTTGTCATTTACTTATTTGTACCATTAACCGTATCTGCCCCCCTTATTCATCAGTTAAAAGTATTAACCCACAGCCTCACACAAATGAGAATGATTTGCATTTAAATATTTTCACATGCTAATTTACCTACCGTTGTCGGGACAGAGACAGCAGGAAATGGCCTAAGGACTGAGCTAAAAATAGCGAGTTGAACAACGCAAGATAAATAGCCAAACAGTCTATTTTGATAACCGCATTCACTTTGGTTTGCGTCCTTAGGTAACTGATTACTGGATCGGCAACGCGCAGCAGCATGTTGCCAAGGAGGCGTAAGTGAGTACACAGCAAAGGGAAATGGATCGCGAAATCTTTGATCTACTTGGTATAGGCATTGGCCCATTCAATCTTGGCCTCGCCGCCTTATCAGAACCTATTGACGGCTTTAACTGCTTATTTTTAGATGCTAAAACCAGTTTTGACTGGCATCCAGGCATGCTACTCAAATCCTCAAGATTGCAAACACCCTTTATGTCGGATCTGGTGACTATGGCCGATCCCACCAGCCGCTACAGTTACCTTAATTTTGCCAAGCAAACGGGCAGACTTTATCCCTTTTATATTCGTGAGAATTTCTTTTTACCTCGCCACGAATACAACTTGTATTGCCAATGGGTGAGCCAACAACTCAGCAACCTTAAATTTGGTTTTAAGGTCACTCAAGTGGATTACAACGCAGGTGAAAGTATTTATCGAGTTACAGGTTTTGATAGGCGCAGTGGCAAAACCCATACCTATCAATGCCGAAAGCTAGTGTTAGGCACAGGAACAGAGCCATATCTGCCAAAGGATTGCCCCATTCAAGATGCGCGGGTCATGCATACCGCCAGCTATATGCAGCAAAAAACCTACCTGCAGAGTCAGAGTGCCATCACAGTAATTGGTAGTGGCCAGAGTGCGGCGGAAGTGTTTTACGATCTACTGCAAGATATTGATACCTATGGTTATCAACTCAATTGGATGACACGATCAGCGCGTTTTTATCCCTTGGAATATACCAAGCTTACTTTAGAGATGACCTCGCCAGATTATGTCGATTACTTCCACGAGTTGACCCCTAATCAAAGATGCTCACTGATCGCCAGCCAGAAACAGCTCTACAAAGGGATAAATTCTGAGCTGATAAACGACATTTACGATTTGTTATATCAAAAGCGCCTATTGGCCGATTTTCAATGCCGACTGATGACGAATGCGGCACTGACTCATATCGAGCCCCAAGCCAATATGCTCAAGTTGCATTTCCACCACAATGAAAAAAATCACACCTTTGAGCAAGAAACGGGCGCCGTTATTTTAGGCACAGGTTACCACTATCGTTTACCCGAGTTTATTAGTGGTATTAAGCAACAAGTCGAATTCGATGACGCCGGACAACTTAGCGTGCAGCGTGATTACAGCATAGATATTCGAGGGGATATTTTTGTCCAGAATGTCGGTTTGCATACCCATGGGATAAGCTCTCCAGATCTGGGGATGGGCTGTTATCGCAACGGCACCATCTTAAAAGCCGTGCTCGGTTATGCGCCCTACCACATTGAGGAACATATCGCGTTTCAAACCTTCGATCCGGCCAAACTTGCCAGTCATCAGCCCTGCGGCGCCAGTGCAATTAACACGCTGGATCTTAATCCAAGACATTTTCCTAAGGCGCCGCACAGAAAAACTCAAGTTGATGCGCCACAAACTATCCCTCCAACCAAGATTCCAAGTTCTGGCGCAAGTTCAACCGTGAGTTCAGGCGCGGGAACCAATATGCCGGTCTTAATGGCGCCGAACCAGGAGGCATAATAATGGCAAGCCAATTTAGCAACCATTGTTTAACACAACTATCCGCTATTTCGAGCATTAATGGTTTTCAGTTCAGAGCGTTAGACCTTACACAAGACATTCCAACACTACAGTCTTGGTTTAACCAAGATTACGCCAAGTTTTGGGGTATGCAGGGCTTGAACCTTGATGCCATAAAAAATCTGTTAGCAACGACAGAGCACAAGTTTGCCTTGATCGGTGAATGGCAGGCCAAAGCGCTATTTATGGTGGAACTCTACGATCCCGTCCACGATGAAGTCGGTCAGCACTATCGTGTTGCGCCGGGTGATTGTGGTATGCATCTGATTATCGCGCCGCCCGATGGCAAACCCGTCAGCGGCTTATCCTTGAAGGTGATGGATGCGATAGCGCAGCTCGTGCTTGAAAAACTGGCCTTTAATCGCCTCGTGGTTGAACCCGATCAACTCAATAGCAAAATTCATCGCTTAAATAGCCTGATAGGCATTCGCTATGAAAAAGCGATTCAGTTAAACACTAAAGCTGCTTTCCTCGGATTTTGCACTGCGGCCCAGCGCCTTCGACCATCGAGCACGCCCTCTTTGACGAGCCTAGCCCAAACAACCTCAGCCCTGCCAAGCTCAGATCAGTCAACGTCTGCTCTGCCAAACTTAGCAAGCCCAGCCCTAGCAAAGCCAAGCTCGCTCGCGGCATCTGCAATCTCTCCCATGACATTATCGACTCTTTAGGTGAATTAGATGAACTTACCCACAAAAGCCTTATTAATTAACCCATTGCCAACGCAAGATCATCATGATCAAGCAGTACATGCTCAACAAAGCTCGGCGCTATCGACAACATCAACTTCTATGCCAGAACATTTAACCTCCGCCTATTGGCAAGCGGCTAATCGTCATTTAGTGAAGAAAATCCTCTGCGAATTCACCCACGAGAAGCTCATTACGCCGACCCTGTACGGGCAAAAAGCGGGGCTCAATCACTATGAACTGCGGCTCAAAGACAGCACTTATTATTTTAGTGCGCGGCACTATCAGCTCGATCATCTCGCGATTGATGCCGATACCATCCGCGTTTCACTTGCAGGACAAGAGCAAATCCTCGATGCAATGTCGCTGATCATTTCCCTTAAAAATGACTTAGGGATCAGTGAAACCTTACTGCCCACGTATTTAGAGGAAATCACTAGCACCCTCTACAGCAAGGCGTACAAGTTAGCGCATCAGGCGATTCCCGCAGCCACGCTGGCGCGAGCCGATTATCAGAGCATAGAAGCGGGTATGACAGAAGGTCATCCGGTGTTTATTGCCAATAATGGCCGGATTGGTTTTGATATGCAGGATTACCGTCAATTTGCCCCTGAAAGCGCGATGCCGATGCAATTAGTCTGGCTTGGAGTGCGCAAGAGTAAGACCACGTTTGCAGCCCTCGAAAACTTGAGTCACGACGCGTTACTCAAGGAGGAGCTTGGCCAGCAGTTCGATGAATTTCAGCAGCATCTTAAAACCCAGCAGCATGATCCACAGGACTTCTACTTTATGCCTGTGCACCCTTGGCAGTGGCGTGAAAAAATCGCCCGCGTCTTTGCCGGCGACATAGCCCGTGGCGATCTGGTTTATCTTGGTGAAGGCAATGAGCAATATCAAGTGCAGCAATCGATACGCACTTTCTTCAATCTTGCATCACCGCAAAAGTGCTACGTCAAAACCGCGCTTTCTATCCTAAATATGGGCTTTATGCGTGGTCTATCGCCCCTTTACATGAGCTGCACACCGCAGATCAATGCGTGGGTTGCAAACTTGGTTGAAAACGATCCTTACTTTGCCCAACAAGGCTTTGTGATCCTGAAGGAAATTGCCGCAATAGGTTATCACCACACCTATTACGAGCAGGCACTCACCCAAGATAGCGCCTACAAAAAAATGCTTTCTGCCCTGTGGCGCGAAAGCCCACTGCCACACATTGCGCCTAAGCAAAATCTGATGACCATGGCAGCGCTACTGCATACGGATCATGAAGATAAGGCCCTTATTGCAGCCTTGATAGCCGCCTCAGGCTTACCAGCAAAGGATTGGGTCAGTCGCTACTTAAACCTGTATTTATCGCCGCTGTTACATGCCTTTTTCGCCTACGATCTGGTCTTTATGCCGCACGGGGAAAACCTGATCTTAGTGCTCGATGAATATGTGCCAGTCAAGATTTTGATGAAAGACATAGGCGAAGAAGTCGCGATACTCAATGGTGCGAAGCCGCTACCTGATGATGTAAAACGCCTTGCGGTGAGCCTTGAAGAAGAGATGAAGCTTAACTACATCTTACTGGATATTTTTGACTGTATTTTCCGCTACTTAGCACCGCTGCTCGATGAGCAAACCAGCGTCAGTGAAAGCCAATTCTGGGAGTTAGTGGCGGACAATGTACGTGACTACCAAGCCCAGCATCCACATTTGGCCGACAAGTTTGCCCAATACGATCTGTTTAAGGACAGTTTTGTACGCACCTGCCTTAATCGTATCCAATTGAATAACAACCAACAAATGATAGACCTCGCCGACAGGGAGAAAAACCTGCGTTTCGCCGGCGGCATCGACAATCCCTTGGCGGCCTTTAGACAAAGCCATGCCTTTAAGCGCCCTATGCTTAGCAGCGCTGAGCAAAGGACACGTTAACACACCACAAAGTGGATAACCCCGAAACTTTAGCATGGGCCAATGTTGGCCCAGCTTGTTTAACCCCCAACCTAAACGGAATTAAAGATCAACATTATGAAGACTTTTCCTCTCTCCAACATCGCACTCGTCTGTCGGCAAGTCCTCGTTAACCCGAAGCTATTGCTGTGCTCAGCCATGTTAGCCACGGTTCCCTATGCCACAGCTGACACTGTCGATGCGGATAGTAAAACTAAAAAGCACCAGAAAGAAATTGAAGTCATCAATGTCATTGGCGCTAAGGATTTACACGACAACCGTTATAAAACCCAAGCAATGAACACGGCAACTGGGCTCGATTTATCCTATCTAGAAACGCCGCAGTCGGTCACGTCTATCACCCGCCAAATGATGAATGATCAACAGCTTAATAGCGTGATTGATGCCATGACCAGCGTTGCGGGGATCAATGCCCGCCCAATGGATAACGACAGATACAGTATTAGTGCCCGCGGCATTGCCGTGACCAGCATTTTGTACGATGGCGTACCCACCACCTACGATACCCGCTTCAACTATGGGGATAATCTGATCGACACCGCCATCTACGAGCGAGTAGAAGTGGTACGCGGCGCGACTGGCCTCATGACGGGAGCCGGTAATCCCTCGGCGGCCATTAACCTTATCCGTAAACGCCCAACTCAAGAGTTTATGGGCAACACCTCGTTAAGTGTGGGCTCATGGAATAATGTGCGTGGTATGGTCGATGTTTCCAGCGGCTTAAATGACTCGGGTTCTGTGCGCGGTCGCGTGGTGGCCGCCTATCAGGATAAAGATTCATTCCAAGACAGGTACGAGCAGCAGCGCACAACGCTATACGGCATAGTCGAAACCGATATTGGCGATAGCACCTTATTCACCCTTGGTGTCGATTACCAAGATGCTACGCCGAGCGGCACTATGTCGGGCGGTTTACCGCTATTTTACAGCGATGGCAGTCGCACTAATTATGATCGTGCCACTTCAACGGCGCCCGATTGGGGCTCGGCGCATACCCAAGGACTCAACACCTTTGCGAGTCTCGAACACAGATTAGATAACGGTTGGAACCTAAAAGGGACTTACACCTACGGCGATAACTCATTGGAGTTCGATGTACTATGGGCCACGGGATATCCTGATCCTGTAACCAATATCGGCGCCACTGCAGGCTCTATCGCCTATGTCGACGGCAGTCGCACCCAACACAATGTGGATTTGCGCGCCGAAGGACAATACCAACTCTTTGGTCAGGAACATCAATTGATGTTTGGCTGGAATGGCCAACGCCAAGAGTTCGCCAATCCCTACTATTATCCCACTGCGGCAGTACCGCCTTTGGGGGATTTTCGCGATCCGAACTTCCAATATCCAAAACCTCAATGGAAGGAAACCTATACCACGGGTTCATTTGGCGAAACCAAACAGAGTGCAGCCTATGTGGCGACTCAGCTTAATCTCAGCGACGCGTTAGCTGTCCTCGTCGGATTACGCCTCAATGAGTGGGAAACCGACCAAGATAATTTTGGCAGCCGTTACGATTTCAACATCAGCAACGAACTCACCACTTACTTCGGCCTCACCTACGCCCTGACCGAGCAATATTCGCTCTATGCCAGTTATACGGATATTTTTGCACCGCAAACTAAGCAAAGAATCGATAAAAGCTACCTAGATCCAGTCAAAGGGAAAAACTACGAAGGCGGGATTAAGGCGAGCCTGTTCGATGAGGCTTTAGATATGTCGCTGTCGGTGTTTGAGATCAGGCAAGACAATGTCGGAGTCAGCACTGGCGATGTGATCCCAGGAACAACAACGCAAGTGTATGAAAGCGTAAACGGTACAAAAACACAGGGATTCGAATTTGAATCGACGGGTAAAATCACTGATGACTGGAATCTTTACTTAGGTTACACCCAGTTCACTAGCGAAGATCCTGAAGGCAAACGTGTCAGTACCACTTCACCACGCCAGCAATTAAAACTCTTCACCACTTATACCTTTGGCGGTGATTGGCATAAATTGCAAATAGGTGCGGGGGTTAACTGGCAGAGCCGCGTCTACCAAACAGTTAATTCGCCACTTGGCAAAGTCGAAGTCGAGCAAGGCTCTTACGCGCTAGCGAGTCTAATGGCGAGTTACGCCTTCACCGAGCAACTTAAGCTCAGCGCAAACCTGCACAACGCCTTAGATAAAAGCTACTACAGCCAAGTCGGTCAATACAGCCAATTCCAATACGGTACGCCGCGAAGTGCCAGCTTAACCTTGGACTATCGCTTCTAAGTCAGACTTTTATTGAGATCGTTCGAAAAAAACCTTGTGAGCCCCAATCTTTGGCTCACAAGGTAATCATTTACATGGGCTTATCAATAACCGCAGCAATCAATCACAGCCATTAAGGAGTCACTATGGCAAGCCAACGGAGAGACACCAGACTGCAAACATTGTGCGATACCTCGCCAAGCCACAACGCGTTGAATCAAACTATTTTGTCACTCAATCAGCTGTTACATGAGCGGGCCCCCTTCTATGGCGAACACCTTAGCGCAACCCAGTCACCTACAGGGCTCAGTTTTAATGAATGGAGCTGCGCCGATACTTATCAAAAACTCATTGCACGTTTTGCCATCGCACACCCTAGCGCAGAAACTCAGGTTGAAACCGAGGTTAGTCAAACAGCTGCAACCAGCCGAGCGCCCGCTTTCGCCATTAAAAGCGCCTTAGTCAGTAAAAGCACTACGGCCAGTAGAAAAGACACTCGCAAAGCGCTGCATTCACTTTGGGGCCAATGGTATTTTGGCCTTTTAGTTCCGCCTGTGATGGAGTGGATTTTTAACGCAAAAAAAGCCGATTTCGAGCCTATTCACTGGCAGCCACAGTCCGTGTTTATGCAGGTACACGCCAGTGGCCGAGTGGCAAAATTTGAATTTAAAATAACAAAGCAACAGCCAAATACCGCTTTGACCTTTAAAAAACACCACGGCATCGAACCACTTTCCCAAATAAACACTAAGCCAAGTTTCAAGACAGACACTAAGGTACAATCGCCATTAACCTCATATAAGCCGCCAGTTGATAAAGAACTCGCCCTACAAGGCCTTATCTTAAACTTACTGCAACCGAGTGTTGAGCGACTACTCACTTTGAGTCCCGTGCCCGCTAAATTATATTGGAGTCACTTAGGCTATCTGATCCACTGGTATCTAGGAGAGTTGGGATTATCTCAGCAACAAAGTCAGCAACTTAAGCAAGCTCTGTTTCGCAGAACGACCTTTTTTGATGGCACCCAAAATCCACTGTATAACAGCATCAATTTGATTGTTGAACCCAAAGAAGGCAGCACAAACATCCAATGCATTCGCCGTACTTGCTGCCTAAGGTATCAACTCGCCAACACTGGCCAATGCCACGATTGCCCACTACTAAGTCGCCCTAACGCTAAGACAAACGCAACCAAACAGGCACAAGTCTAACTTGCCCATTAAACCCATTTAATGGGCAAGATCGCAATCCTAGGCCCATGGTGCTTTTGCCCTTATGTTGCACATGCTACACTCAAGCCCATGTCTCTTTAACATGATTATTTATGAAACAACTGCTTGATTTCCTGCCCCTCGTCATCTTTTTTGCCGTTTATAAATTTTTCGATATTTATATCGCCAGCGGTGCATTGATCGCAGCCACCGCGCTTCAATTGATCGTGACCTATGCGCTATATAAGAAACTTGAAAAGATGCACTTAATCACCTTTGCTATGGTGACAGTGTTTGGCACACTCACTTTAGTGTTTCACGATGATTCTTTTATCAAGTGGAAAGTGACCATTATCTATAGTTTGTTTGCCATCGCCTTAGGTGTCAGTCAATTGCTCAATAAATCGATATTAAAGTCGATGTTAGGCAAAGAAATGCAAGTAGACGACAAAATTTGGGCTCGCGTAACTTGGTATTGGGTGATCTTTTTCGCCGCTTGTGGCCTAGTCAATATTTATGTCGCCTTTAGTTTGCCATTAGAAACTTGGGTCAATTTTAAAGTGTTTGGTTTAACCGCTTTAACCTTAATTAATACTGTCCTGACCGTATTTTATCTTTATAAACACCTTCCCGAAGATCAACGCAAGGAACTCAAATAATGTGGTATATGATTTCAGCTCAAGATTTTGAGAATAGTTTAGAAAAACGTTTAGCTGCACGCCCAGCCCATTTAGCTCGCCTGCAAGCCCTCGCCGATGAAGGTCGTTTACTGATCGCTGGCCCACACCCAGCCATAGACAGTGAAAACCCTGGTGATGCTGGCTTTAGTGGTTCACTGGTTGTCGCAGATTTTGAATCCTTAGTCGCAGCAAAACACTGGGCCGATGCCGATCCCTATATCGAAGCGGGCGTTTACCAAAGTGTTGTGGTTAAACCCTTTAAACGAGTCCTGCCTTAATGAAAATAGTGTCCTTTAACATCAATGGTCTGCGGGCACGCTTGCATCAATTGCAAGCCTTAATCGATAGCCACCAGCCCGACATTATCGGCCTGCAAGAAACCAAAGTGCACGATGAGGCGTTTCCATTAGCCGAAGTCGAAGCCATGGGATATCAAGTGCATTATCACGGCGGTAAAGCTCACTATGGTGTTGCCATGCTGTCTAAAGTCGCACCAGAAAAACTGCAAAAGGGTTTTCCAAGCGATGATGAAGATGCCCAGCGCCGCATGATTATCGGCACATTTACCCAAGCGAATGGTCGTCCATTGACTGTGTTCAACGGCTATTTCCCCCAAGGCGAAAGCATAGACCACCCAACAAAATATCCTGCTAAACGTAAGTTTTATCAGGATTTAATGCACTACTTGCAGACAAATCACAGCAACGATGAAGATATCGCCATCATAGGTGACATCAATATTTCGCCGACCGATTTAGACATAGGCATAGGTGAAGTCAATCGTAAGCGTTGGCTAAAAACCGGCAAATGTAGCTTCCAACCGGAAGAGCGTGAGTGGTTAAAAACCTTACAAGACTGGGGCTTAATCGACACTTTCCGTCAATTACACCCAGAGCGCATCGAACGTTATTCTTGGTTCGATTACCGCAGCAAAGGTTTCGATGACAACCGTGGCCTGCGTATTGATGTGATTTTAGCAACGCCTTCACTGGCAGCACGTTTAGTCGAATCCGATGTCGATTACGATCTGCGCGGCATAGATAAACCCTCAGATCATGCCCCCATTTGGAGCACGTTCAAAGAGGCTTAATCAGCTAACGTTCGACCATCTTAGTAGATATAAAACATCGGCTTAGGTCGATGTTTTTTTATGGGCGAAACATATTTTATCTTTGTCGTTCGATGAATAGTCAATGAGTCAGGTTTGAAACTGAACGTAATTCACTTTTGGACAGATATGTCTTGAAGACGAGTGTTTGGGGACCAATAATTTTAGTTGTGAGGAGTTTAGCGTTTGCAGATATCCACTCACACATGCTTGCCATGGTATTTGCTCGTCGACTCGCAGCCAGTCCATCCGTGGATGCTCGACCGCCCCATCTGATGTGAAAGGATTCACAAATGCCGCGATGGCATGGACGCCAAAGAGCGGCCATAGGGCGGACGGTCGTCTCGCAAATCACCATGGCTCACCTGTTTAGCATCGGCGAAACCTGTTTGTTTTAAAGAAATACGTAGCATGCTTTGGGACAAAAACGTGTTAGGTCATCAGCTATAACAGGTGAATTTCGCACAGAAATTTCTATGGTGTAACGCCTTGCTCAGTTGCATTTTTGGAGTAGAAGCTTTTGTGTTATCAAACACAAAAGAAGGAACGGAAAAATGTCAGATACAGCAATTTGTTATGTTCGCATTCTGATAATACTATCAACATATTGACGGACCATTATTCAACTTTCACATAGAAGAAATTACATTTACAACTGAAAAGACCAATTTGAGGATCTTTAGGTGTAATGCCCTTACGTTTAGCTTGTGAGTTAGCAACTTCTACAGCGTGCTTAATCTCATTAATTTCTTTGCTAGAGAGCCTTCTCGTATGCCCATGTACAGGACATCGTTCTCGTTCTCCATCACCCGATATTCGCTCTCCTGACATATCGATGCCCTCTTTCTAATTTCTACCGCTTTAAACATAACGCCACCAGCAACTGCCGGAGTGAGTTGGAAGCTTTTTTACGGCTTTTTGCAAAAAAGAAGACAGTTTACGGAGGTCAGATTGACTGGCCTTGTTAAACATTTTAGAACTTGAGCGAATAACCACTGGAAACCCACTCATTGAAATTTTCCGCCAACAATACCATAGACTCTTTCGCTAAATCGCCGAAAGGTACCCTATAAACTGGCCAGTCTTCTGAACTTATATTATGTGTGGTATCGAAGACAATTGACTCTCCCCCACCATCTGAACCAATAGCAACCAACCCAGGCAAGTATTGCTCGTAGCAATAGGCTTCTGTTAATTCGGATATCTCTTTAGCGCTCCAGAGCACAACTGAGTCATCTGGTTCTTGCACGCCAATCGGAGTTTCTGCCCCATTAGTTTCAAGCAAGAACTTCTTATACTCACTCGGAAGATCTGTTCCTAACCATTTCTCAAGAGCCTGAATTTCTTCAGCACTTGCTGGATTTTCCGGATATTCGAATTTATCTCGATATTTGCTCATAATGCTTAACGCCCATTTAAGGGGCTGATAATCGTTTGCTAAAATTGTGTAGCGAAGCGAAGTCGAGCAAACTGTTAGCAATCCCGCTTTAAATGCTTGTATGGGTTAACGTTTGGCTAAGGGGCAGGCTTTAACCCATCACTGAGAGCGGAGCGAACGATTTGAACCACTATTTAGGCTATCACAGTTACTCAAGGTCTACACAAACCTGCTTGTGCCATGCAGAAAGATTCGGCCATTCTTCCTTAGTGCTGCCGTTGTGAGACCAATAAATTATCTCACCCGTCTTTGCTATGCAGAAATAGTCGCCATTATCCTCGATGAATGGCAAAAGGTCTCTTGGAAGACCCATGACATTCCAGGCTGTTTCAGCAATGTCAAAGATATCAAGATGGCCAGAGCCGGGTAAAATTACCGCAGGCTCAAAGGTAGCGTTTGCAACATCGCTGCCAGACTTCAAAAATGATCGGTAGTCATCATGAAAACTGATGCCCAGTTTGCTTTCTGCGCTAGCTATTTCGGTATCTGTCGGGTTTCGAAATGGATCGTTATTCATAATTATTGTTGCCTAACGTTAAGCGGCGTCCCAAGCCAATTTTAATTGACCGAGGCGAACAAGTGATACTCTGGTGAACGTTTATCATCAACAAACAATTTAAAATTGCTTGATATTTTTCTTAAATATTTCCGATAAAGGTTAACACAATCAGCCATATAGAAACCATCAATTTCCCCAAATTCTATTTTTACAAAACACAGATTTCCACCGCCAACCACAGTGAAATACCCTCCGCAAAAAGGACATTTTCAGACATAACTTTCTCCCCTGAAATCTATGACCGTCAATTTAGATAATGTCACGCTGATAGAACGGAATGGGGCAATATAACTAAATAGTTCTTTGGGTACTTCCAAATTAAAATGGCGGAAATCTAAGATTTCCGCCATTTTCGGATGATACGTTACTACTTAACATAAGACTCAGTATCGGGCGTTATTGCTCAACACCCCATGCCGACGACTCACATTAAAGGTGACACATTAACTCGTGCGGTACTGCTTTAAAATGCCATCTAACTCGACCGAAGCATGGTGCAGATCATTGGCTAAGGTCACACTGCGCTGGGCCGTTTGTTTGATGGTTTCCGACTGATGGCGGATTTCATTCAATTGTCCGGCAATGTCGCGAGCGGCGACACTCTGCTCTTCCGCCGAGGCGGCAATTTGGCTGCTCATATCAAATACCGCATTGACCGATTGCGCCATGCCTTGAACATCATCACCGACGGCGATAATCGCACTGCGACCTTCATCGGCCTGATCGACTATCTCCATGGTAATGCTAGATAAACGACTCGTGCCAGATTGTAAGCCTTCAATCATGGACTGAATTTCTACCGTGGCCTGTTGAGTTCGACCCGCTAAGGTACGCACTTCATCGGCTACCACAGCAAAGCCACGACCTTGCTCACCGGCACGGGCCGCTTCAATGGCCGCATTTAAGGCTAATAAATTGGTTTGTTGGGAAATACTGTTAATGGTTGTGACCACGGCATCAATACTCGCCGCATCCTTAGACAATTGTTCCACCGATGAAAACGCCGCACCAATCTTAGTTGAGAGTAAACCAATGCTTTCCACTGTATGGCTAATACGCCCACGACTGGCCAACATTTGGCTTGAATTTTCCTTGGTTTGCAACGAAGTATTACTCGCATTAACAGAGACTTCTTCAATCGCTGAGGTCATTTGTGCCATCGCCACGGCAACGGAATCGAGGAATTGATGTTGGAACCCAATCAGTTTATCACTGGTGGCCGCCTGTTGATTAAATTCATCGGATGCCAATGATAAGGTCTGTGCATTTTTGCCAATGGCTGACACCATTTCACTCATATTGTCGGCGCAGCGATCGATTTCGCGGGCAATCAAACTGAAATCGTCAGTACCAAAGAAGTTTAATCTAAAGCTCAAATCACCATCGGCTAAGCGTTTGATGGCTAAGTACATGTCCCATAATCCACCACCGAGTGAAGTCGAAATCCAGTAACTCAGTTGGAATAAAGGCAACAAGCCCACTAATGCTAACCAGAACATAAAGTTAGCATCGCTACGCGCATCGGCTTCCCACTCATGGACATTCTGTGTCAGTTGTAAGGCTTGACCTGACACACTGGCGCTGGCCGTCACTTTATCCCCTTGACGCTGCGCGTCACTTTGCCTTGAAGTTACAGTTAACCCGTATTGGCTGGCAAATTGAGATAAGGCGTCAGCTTGTAGCTTTTGCGCCATTGCAACTTGCGCTAGGGTATCGACGCTAGCTTGAACCCGAGCGATAGAGGCCTGCTCAAGGTTACGGTGCGCATGTTGATAGTTGACAAGCGCCACGACGGCCGTGATCAGCGCCACCATAGAACACACTACCCAAAATTTTCCGTTGAGACTGAACTTGATCAATATGGCATCAATGGTACGAAACTGGATTTGTTTCATCTTGATAATTCCTAAGAACAAAATGCTATTTGGCACTAAATCAGCAGTATAGCTCAGATTGTCACGACAACTATGTCAGTCATAAGATCTGAGCAGGTATTATGCTAATCAGCGCTAGCAACTTGGTTACGTGTGGCGGCAGACCACTTTTGTGTCAGAGTAACCAACTGCCCTGTTAACAGGCTCATGCTAAAACCTAATAAGCCACCAATGATCAACGACGGCACGACATTGGCCACATCACCCGCCATAGCAAAGGTAGTGCAACAGCCAATAAATGCGCCGGGAATAAAGCTAAGCTTTTGATAACTTGCCTGTAAACACATGGCCGAAGTGGCTATGCCGGTAAAAATATACCCAAATACGGGCGAAATAAAAAAGCTGCTACCCGAGATAATGAGCCAAGCCCAAAATACACCGGACAGGTTTGTGCACCACGCCATCATCACACCCTGAAAACCAGCCTTAGGTTGAGCAAAAAAAGTGCTACAACCTAAAAAGCCGATCCAAGTGACCAGATGAAAAGCATCTGCGACGCCACACCAAATAGCCGCCAATAGGCCGGCAGAAATAGCGACTTGCCAACGATTTTCCATGGATGACCCCTTTAGTAATTCTATTCACGGAAGTTTATACCCTTGGGCGCTCTAAAATGTGTATTTTGAGGTAGCTAGGGTAAACATATTGGTTAAATTACCTCTATTTCGGTAACAAAAACCTGATCTATTGCTAATTTTCGGCATTAATGCCCGTAAAATCGCTAACAAGCAAATTTTTTGTGGTAAAAAAACGAAAAAAGCGCTTATTAGGCGCTTTTTTGTTCAAACGGCTTTCAGTTAACCCTCTTGCCGACACTTACACTCGCAATAGTTTATTCACGGGAAGATCGCGGATCCTCTGCCCCGTCGCCGCAAAAATCGCATTG
This sequence comes from Shewanella sp. M-Br, assembly GCF_036245925.1. Lineage (NCBI taxonomy): Bacteria > Pseudomonadati > Pseudomonadota > Gammaproteobacteria > Alteromonadales > Shewanellaceae > Shewanella > Shewanella sp. M-Br. Next base: position 25,995 of record NZ_BJBV01000018.1, on the reverse strand, counting down.
GTTAAACTAGGGGCAACGGGCGGCACACCCGGCTCACCCACGCCTGCGGGCGGCGCATCGGATGCAATAATGATGATCTCCATATCGGGGGTTTGGGGAAGTCGCAGCAAAGGATAATCGTGGAAATTCGATTGCTGCACTTTACCCTCTTTGTAAGTGATTTCCCCCATCAAGGCTAAACTCAGGCCAAATATAATCGCACCTTCTGTCTGTGCTTTTACCCTATCAGGGTTAACTATTGTGCCCGCATCGATAGCAGCGATGGCATTTAGCACTTTAAGCTGTTTATCCTCACTCACTTCTACCAGCATAGCCACAGCGACGTAACTGACAAAACTGCGGTGCACGGCAAACCCCCAGCCCTGATTTTTACCCGCCTTGGGCGCCTTAGTTTGGGCTTTTTCGACCGCATCAATGACCCCAAAATAGCGGCTCACGTCCACGGGATGACGATTGAGCTCTTCGCCATAGTTGCCATATTTAAACTGTTGGTCGGTAAAGGTCTCACGCCTTGCTTCACCTAACAGGCTACGCCACATTGCAGGGCAAGAAACCTGAGCTCTGTGAGCCATTTCATCGACAAAACTGCCGACACTAAAACCGTGCTGAATGTTACACACAGAGCGCATCCAACCAATACGGCTATGCGCCTGCGCTTTTACCGCTTCGTATCTTAAATTTGGCAAAGCAAAGGGCACATCCACAAAGCCTAAATCCAACTCACCGCCAGAGGGATATTCCACCCCTTCAGCAAAGGTTGAACTGATCGATGGGAATCCCGTACGGGCTAAAAGCGCGGTCGGTTTGTTGCTGGCATCAAACAGCGCCTTATAGGACTGGGCGCTGATAGCATGGTAATAACCGTTTTGGATCTCATCCTCGCGGCTCCAACTCACTTTAATTGGACGCTTGAATTGCTTCGATAACAGCGCGGCTTCAACGCTAAAATCAGGTTTGGATTTACGCCCAAAACCACCACCCAATAGGGTGACATTCACTTTAATCGCATCTTCATCCATACCCAGCGCTGCGGCCACATTTTGCTGGGTACTTTGCGGCGTTTGGGTCGATGCCCAGATTTCACAGCCCTTTTCAGTCACATGGGCGGTGGCAACGGGCGGCTCGATAGAAGAATGAATTAAATAAGGCACGGTATAAACCGCCTTTAACGTATTCGCTTCGGGCCAGTTTTTGACCTCATCGCCAACTTGGCGCACAACATTACCGCTTTGCTGTACCCGCTCGACCAACTCTTTCAAATAAAGGCTTGAATCATGCTGACTGTTGTCGGCTTGAGTCCAAGTGACTTTTAAAGCTTTGCGCCCTTCAAGGGCACTCCACGTGTTTGTGGCGATGACAGCAACGCCACCTAAAGCCTGAAACGCGGGTGCGCCCTTAGCGGCGGGCAAACGATACACATCCACGACACCGGCCACTTTGCGCGCTGCGGTATAATCCAAGCTTGCCACATCGCTCCCGAGCACGGGCGGGCGCATGATGCTGGCGTAGAGCATGCCCTCGAGTTTGATATCGTAACCATAAATCGCGCTGCCACTTAACATGGCATCCATATCAACGATTTGACGTGATGCGCCAATCTGCTTGAAATCTTTAACGTCTTTAAAGGTTAATGACTCAACGGCAGGTACGGGTTGCTCTGATGCGGCTAACGCTAACTCGCCGAACTTGGCCGAGCGGCCCGATTTAGCATGCAACACTTTATGGCTAGCGGTATGCACCTCACTCACGGGAACTTGCCAGCGCGCAGCGGCAGCCTGCTCTAGCATGGTTCTTGCCATCGCCCCCATCTGGCGCATGCGGTCGTAATTTTCGCGAATACTGCGGCTACCGTCGGTGTTTTGGCTGGCATAACGTTTATCAGCTAAACCTTGAATAGGGACGATTTTATCCCAATCCGCTTCTAACTCTTCGGCTAAGACTTGCAGAATGCCGGTTCTGATCCCCTGTCCCATCTCGGAGCGATGGCAGGTGAGATATACTTTGTCGTCTTCACCAATGGCAATAAACAGATTCAGCCGCGCTTCTTTATCCTGCGCCAGCGCCATGGGGCTCCAAGTTAATCCACTCGCCCCTAATGCTAATCCACCACCCACTGCGCCAAACAGTTTTAACACATCGCGGCGGCTGATATTTTCTACGGCAGTAAAAGTACTCATATTAGCCCTCCTGTTTGGCATAGTTTTGCAGTGCGGCTTTGATCCTAGGATAGGTGCCGCAGCGGCAGATATTCCCCGACATGGCCGAGTTGATTTGTGCTTCAGAAGGTTTCGGATGCTGCGCCACTAACGCCGCAGCCGACATCAGTTGTCCCGCCTGACAATAGCCGCACTGGGGCACGTTATGTTCGGCCCAAGCATTTTTAAGCTTTTGATTATCCAGCCCTTCAATTGTTGTCAGACGTTTTCCCTGTGCCTGCCCCAAACTGGTTAAACAGGCGCGTACGGGTTGGCCGTCTAAATGCACAGTGCAAGCACCGCATAACCCTGCACCACAACCATATTTAGTGCCCGTGAGCCCTAAAATATCCCGTAACGCCCACAGGATTGGCATTTTAGGATCGGCATCTAAGGTGAATGATTTACCGTTGATGAAAAGTGTTTGGGTGGAAGCGGCGGTACTGGCTTCCTTGATAACTGCAGTGGTTGATAATACTTCTGCCATAACTCACTCCTTAAGTGCCAACCACGACGCAAGATCGGCTTGGGTATCAATATCAATTGCGGCGCGGGGTAGTGTTATAGCGACTAACGCTCCCTGCTGTGCTTGTTGTTTTAGAATCGATTTCGCCCCGCGATCACCACTCAAGTGAGTGAACTGCGGTAATGTAGAGGCATTAAAAATAGCAGGTACGCCTAAATCATCCAAATAATGGGCGGCAACGTCTTTACCGGTTTCATGCCATGTCAAAATCAGTTGTCGATAATCGTCTGCACTCAAGGCCACTTGGTCTGCCAATGTCAGCAGCATGGCATCAAAGCCCTGCTCCTTGGCATAGCTTGCCGCCAAACTCACTGAGGATGCCAAGCCTGTTTGCCACTGTGGATTAACTAAAATATCAAAGGGTTGGCGGGAATGAAGCTCGACTAATAATGGCTGCAATATGTGCTGATGAGCACCGAGTATGATTAACAAAGGCGTATGCTGGAGCGAATGAATGTCTTGGCGATCCACACCTAAATCTTGGCAACTAAGCTGCTGTAAACGCTCAACATGAGTGTTAATGATGGTTTGTTCGCGAATTTTCGTAGCGCTATGTGATGGTAGAAGTTGCGCTAACTTTACCCCATCAAAGCGCTTACTCTCACCCGCCGCAAGTACCACAATCAGCAGCCGTTTGGATGAAAGTGGCGTTTGCTCTGTCAACGTTAGCGCTGCCGACTTTGGTGCTGAAGACATTAGTACAGAAGGCTTTTGCACTGGCGGCAACGTCATCAACGCATTATCTCATCGAGATGTTTTAAGGTTGCGCCATGGAGCACGCCGTGACACTGGGCCAAAATACTTAACGCCACGGCACTCGGTAACTCGCCGCCAAGGGCAAGCCCCGCGGGAGCAGAAAATACCCCAGTAAAAGATTCAGCACTGAGCCCTGCCATTCCAAGCACTTTATCCCGTCGATGGGCGGGACCAAGCAAGGCGATATAGGCTAGCGGATGCGCTTGAATAACCTTTAATGCCGCAGCATCTAAGCCCAAGTTATGGTTCATCACCACGGCGCAATCCAATTGAGCGATATGATTCGCGGTTAATTCCCCCGCGGTCAGTTTCACTATATGGGCATGGGGGAAATCCGCCGCTCTGGCATAGGCGGTACGACCATCGAAAACAGTCACTTGCCAACCTAAAGTGTGGGCCATGGCGGCAACGGGCTTAGCATCGATACCACCGCCAAAGATCCCAAGATAGAATCTTGGTCTCAAGGGAATAATCAATGATTCTCCCGCGTCTTGGGTGAAGACGCCCGTGCGAACAAAATCGCTAGCGGGGAACGGCGTCAACTCCTCAGAATAAAACGCAGCGTGATACTGGCGCGCATCAGTCCCCGCTTTGACTAAAGGCAATTGGTAAAACCCCGACCGACCGTGACGAAATGCCTGCACTAGCTCAACTAAGCCAAGATCATGATTCTCTTTTAGCAGAGGGATCAACATGATATCTACTATGCCACCACAACCGAGTCGATAGCTGGCATCGGACTCATCGCTTGCATCATAGGTGACGCACATGACTTGCTTAGTCTGCATGGCATTTTGAGCATGGCGACGTAAATCGGCTTCTAAACAGCCGCCACTTAACATACCCACGCCTTGACCAAACTCATGGAACAACATCATAGCGCCGGGTTTGCGATAGGCCGAACCTTGAATTTTGGTGATCACCGCAAGCACCCAAGCGTCATCCGCCAGTGGTAGCCAATGCTCTAGTAAATCTTCGATTTGGTGATCCATCCGCAAGGACTCCATTGGGTTAGGGAGATTTAAAAAATTTAATGCGCTTATCGCTATTGAAACTATCAACCGTTAATAACGCAGCTATCGACGTCTATTTGTCATCAAAGCTTGACGCAAGTTTTATCAGTAAATAAAACCGCTTCGTCAAACGCTCGCATTAAACATATGGACAACCAAGTTAGCAAAGGCGTGTGCGTATTGAAAGGAGTAATAGATTTCAAAAAGTGTTGAAGCATAAAATATGTTCAGGGGAAGTTAAAGAGGAAGAATTGACGTCCATGTCTGAGTGGCGTTTGTTCGCAAATCAACCACATTTCATCTAAAACTGGTATTCGCCCGCCTTAGTGCGCAGTATCTGGGATTGGTTGTCTAGACTAATGGATGTCGATTCAATCTGTTCGATAATCTGTGATACTTCACGGGAATTATCGCGGATCACCATCATGCTCGAAGCGATTTCTTTAGAAACCAAGGATTGTTCTTCGGTTGAAGCGGCAACCTGAGTATTGATCCCATGAATCGCTTCCGTACTATGGCGAATATCCTCAAATACTGCCACGATACGTTGCAGTTCTACCCCCGCCTTTTGCATTAGCGTCGCCGCTTGAGTCACAGATGTACCCACTTGATTGGTACGGCTTTGAAGGCTTGCGACAATATCATCGATTTCCTTGGTGGAATCTTGAGTGCGCTGGGCTAATGATCGAACCTCATCAGCTACCACTGCGAAGCCTCGTCCTTGCTCACCGGCCCGTGCGGCTTCGATCGCGGCATTCAGTGCCAGCAAATTCGTCTGCTCCGCAATCGCCTTAATCACACTCAACACATTGCTGACTTGGGTACTTTCGTTCACTAGATGCGACATAGAGTCTTGAGTATTCCTAAACTCAGTTTCTAATACCGACATGGCTTTCAACGCTTCCGATACTGTCTGTTTACCTACAGTGACATGCGTTTCATTTTCGGCGGCGCGGCTTTCAGCATTCGAAGTGCTCTCACTCACATGCACTAAGGTCGTGGTCATTTCTTCCATCGCACTGGCGCTGGCATCCAGTTCTCTCGCCACCCGATTTGAGCTTTCACGCGAAATTTGAATTGATGCTTTAGTTTGCTTAGCTAAATCAGCCACCTCTTTTGCAATGCCATCCGTCGTCGATAATGAACTGGCAAGGGAAGAGATAAACAAGTTGATTTGATTAACGATTTCGCCAATTTCCCCCTGAGTCGTAACAGAGATCCGCCGCGCAAGATTTTTAGAACGCTGAATATCGAGCAATTCAACACAAGTCTGCACTAAGGGAGTCACAATCCTGCTCTTAACGATAATAAATCCGCCAACGGCGGCTAAAATCACGATAAATAACACCAGTTGGGACCAGTTTAATGCCGCATGCAGGGAGTCGAGTCGGTTATTCACATCACCATCGGTACGTTTATCCAATGCTGTAAAAAACTCATCAATCGGCTGCATGATCTTAGCTTTTTCTCTGTGGTATTGGTCGCTATGTAATAACTCCCTCGCCATAGTTAAGTTAGGCTCACCTTTGATCGTGTAAGTTTGGGTGTTGGGATCCATAAAAATACCTTTGACGGCATTCATGGCTTTCACTTCGAGGGCAACTAACGCATCTGAGTTTTGCTGAGCTTGTTCAAGGTAACGGAATTCTTCATCAGAAAAACCGAGGGACTTCATTTGCGTGTTTATCGCAATGCTAGCACCGTCGGGTTTTGGCTTATCGCCATAGCTCAGCACCAAATCCCAGTAAATCTGGTGATATTTTTCAGGTCTAGACTTCTCACCATTACGGATAGCCAAAATATCCATATACATTTTTTCGTATTTTTCATCACCCGTAACAGCGTAAGTTCGAGCGAGACGCGTTAGGTCATCGGAACTTTGTCTTAACTCATCGGCGACTTGATAGGACTGATATCGGACGCTAGCCGCATCATTAAAGAGATCGATTTTAGACTTAACATTGAAGCTCAATACCGCAGAAATCACGGCACTCGCGACTATGGTCGAAAAGACCACGCTCATCATTGTTTTTGTTTTCATACTTACCCCAGTAGACGGAAGAACTGCTTTAAGTCTAGAAGGAAAAACAGAAAACATAAAAAAGGTTGGTTTATTAGTTGAAATAATCATTTGATTTGCGAGTGATTATCGCTCACAAATCAAGCAATGCTGAATGGCGTCTCAATTACAGTAAAAGTTGGTCCGCGACAAAGGGGTTATGCTCGCGCTCTTCGCCAAAAGTCGACATAGGACCATGCCCAGGAATGAATTCAACCTCGGCGCCTAAGGGCCACAGTTTTTCGGTGATCGAGTGAATTAAATCCTGATGATTTGATTGGGGGAAATCAGTGCGGCCGATAGAACTTCGAAACAAAATATCCCCCACCCACGCCAACTTAGATTGGGCAGAGAAAAGTGCAATGTGTCCCGGCGTATGCCCAGGGCAATGCAGCACAGATAAACTTTGCTCGCCCACTTTAACAATATCGCCATCCTGCAGATATTGATCCGGTTCAAAGGCATCGCAATGGGGAAAACCAAAATTTTGGCTTTGCTTAGGTAAGTTATCAATCCAGAATTTATCGGCAATATGCGGGCCAATAATCGGCACATTGGCGGCTTTCGCTAAGGCTTTTGCACCACCGACATGATCGATATGCCCATGGGTAAGGAGGATTTTTTCGAGGACGAGTCCAAGTTTCGCCACTTCGTTTTGGATCCTATCAATATTCCCACCGGGATCCACGACTGCCGCACGCTTGGTTTTTTCACACCAGATCAAGCTGCAATTTTGCTGAAAAGGTGTCACTGGAATAATCTGATACTTCATAGCTTCAATCTCGTGTTATCCATAAGCGATAGATTACGCTAAGAAACTCATCATGGCTCAAATTTATATCCAAAAAATTGATCTTCACCAAAAGCTAATCAAATAATCCTAGCTTACGACATAAACTATTTTGTCTATACCCAAGTTAGCTGAAGATACGCGTTTCAGGTAGCCTAGGTTACTGCATCTTCAGCTTATTTGGGTATACAATCTGCCAATCACAATAACATGATCCTCTGCCATTAAGGTTGTTTGATGAAACCCGATATTATTCTCGCCGGAGTGCTGGCGAAAAAACACACTTTTACCTTGCCCCTCAACTATCAAAATCCAATTGCAGAGCAAATCCAAGTGTTTGCCAGAGAACTCTGTAGCCCAGAAAACAAAGATAAAAAACTACCTTATATCGTATTTTTTCAAGGCGGCCCTGGATTTGCGGCCATGCGTCCCGCCAGCAACAGCGGCTGGATCCGCCGCGCATTAAAAGAATATCGAGTGTTATTACTCGATCAACGTGGTACAGGCTTATCAACACCGATTAATTACCAAAGCCTGCAACACTTAGATCCCGCAGCTCAAGCGGATTACCTAAGCCATTTCAGGGCTGACAATATCATTCGTGATGCCGAAACGATTCGTGCCCAGCTTTGTCCCGCCGAAAAGTGGGCGATTCTCGGCCAAAGTTTCGGGGGATTTTGCGTGTTACATTATTTAAGCGCCGCCCCTCAAGGCGTCAGTGAAGCCTATATCACGGGTGGCATACCATCATTAACCCGTAGCAGCGACGACGTCTATCTTGCGACTTATCAACGCGTACTGGCGAAGAATAAACAATTTTTCCAACGCTTCCACGATGCTCAACATCTCGTCACTCGCTTAGCAAAACATTTGCTTGAAAATGAAGTGTATTTGGCAACGGGTGAACGCCTCACGGTTGAAATGTTGCAACTGCTGGGTATTAATATTGGAATGGAGCAAGGACCTGAATCGGTTTATTATTTGCTTGAACAAGCCTTGATCAACACGGCTTCAGGGACAGTCGTTAACCCGTTATTTTTAAATCATTTCGGTCAAATGCTCGATTACAACACTAACCCAATTTTTGCCCTGTTGCATGAGGCCATTTACTGCGAACACTCAGCTTCACAATGGTCTGCACACAGGGTTAGACAGCAATTCCCCGCCTTTAACTATCAACAAGGTAAACCGTTTTTATTCACAGGTGAGATGATATACCCATGGATGTTTGACCAATTTAGTCACTTAGTGCCGCTTAAAGCCGCGGCAGAAATCCTTGCCCATAAATCAGATTGGCCAACACTTTACAATCTAGAGCAACTGGCACAAAACCGAGTCCCTGTTGCAGCGGCCATTTACAGTGAAGATATGTTTGTAGAGATGCAATACAGTTTAGAAACCACAAAACAAGTTGGCAGGCTAAAGTATTGGTTAACATCAGAATATGAGCACAACGGCATCCGCATGGATGGAGAAAGCATACTGGATAAGCTCATCAGCTTAAACCGAGGCGACACCTTAAGATAAATGTGAGCTTTAAGGGCTAATTAAGTTAATGCTGAGATTATATGCCTGCTCCTCATCAGTTGAGTGATTTTGGCAAGCTTTAACGACCCATTTCCGTATGAGTAAACCGTTTTGGTTTACTCTTTTTTTTGCAAAAAATGCACTCACCTTCGGCGAGTGCATTGCCCAATAAAATAGACGACAAAGCAAAGTGACAAAATCTTAAAACTATCGCTTCATTTTAGGATAAGTAAATTCATGACATTGATTACAATAAACTTTGCTTTCTTTATGTTCTTGATGACAGTAGGTACATGGTAAATCAGAACCGTAATGTAAACTGTCATGGGGATTGGGCTCGACCGAATGCCTCGCGTCTTCAGGTCGCTTAGTCAGTTTAGCCACATCCTGAGGAGAACCATGGCAGTTAGCGCACACTGCGGCATCAGGTATGGTCTTACGCTTTACATCACCATGACAGGCAGTACAGTCGACCTGACCATTTTCACTTGTCATCACATCCTTATGATAATTCTTAATATTCATCGCATTTGTTGTTATTGGCAGCATGAACATGCAACCAAGTAAAAGTGTATATAAGGGTTTTAACATCAGACTCTTCCTATAGCGGGGCATATTGCCCCGCATAACATATTAATAATTTGCGATAAATTCAGTTGAAGTTTGGATATCAGGCGTGAATGGGCGATCTTGAGCAACAAATGGCACTTTTTCTCGGTAAGCCTTGTACATGGCTTCGGTCGCTTTACCTAAATGAAGATCTGGAGTGGCCAACTTACGTAAATCAATCGCTTGACTTGAATGCAGCAACTCTAAACCGTAGATCACACGTGTGTTGTCAACAATCTGGATCAAATTGTCCGCAGCAAGCTTGAGGTTAGTGAAAGTATCTTCAATTCCCCCCGCAATTGAGATCCCATCAAATGACACTGGGGTCGCCAACTGTTTATTACGAACTTGCATATCTACAAACACTTTTTGAATCGCGCCAAAAGCATGACCATTATTACCTGGAGCACTTAAAAAACGGGGTAAGTTAGTAAAATGGTCATCAGATAAATGGATGGTGCGCATAACACTGTTATGGGATACATGTGTCAGAGCGACACTCAAGTTTTGTACTGCCAATGCAACAGGCAAAGGTTCAAAGTTCGTGGTTGGAAACACACCACCTTGCCCTTCGACGATATACTTAGCAACCTGTGGAAACTTCGCATACTCATTCGATGCGCCAACAATAACTGCAGGGTTATCATCCGAATGATTTATTTGAATATTTACCACATCATTCAATTCTGCTAACGCTTGTTCAGCACTGGCTAACGTGTATGCTGTCGTTCGGTAACTGAGAGGGTCCTGCAAAGGACGTTCATCATTAAGCTGCCATAAATAACTGCCATCTAACTGTTTTAGAATGTCACTTGTGCTGGCTTTAATATAAGGGAAAGGACGAATATCATTGGTTTGTGGTAAAAATGGAGCAACATTACCATTTAATCCCTCAAGGCTTAAACCAAATAGCGTTGGCGAGATAGAGAGTAATTGCTTGGCCTCACGGTAACCTTTCATCGCATAAGCTACTGAAAACGAATTGTTAGACAGAATTGATAGCGCATCTTTCCCCATAGGCACAAGTGGTGTAATTCCGGCATCCGCCATAGCATCTTTACTGCTAACACGTTGTCCTTTGTAGAATACTTCCCACTCACCCACCATAGCTAACCCGACATGGGATGAGAGCAAAATATCCGCTTCACCTACAGTACCGTGGGCGGGGATGACTGGCGTTAACCCTTTGTTAAGGTATGCCTCATAGAGTTCAGCCACAACAGGTTGCACCCCTGTTTGTCCCGCGAGCATAGTATTTAAGCGTACCGCCAAAGCTAATCGAGTTAACCGAATCGGTGCAGCGTCACCGACGCCAGCACTATGGGCTCGAAAAGTGCTGTAGTTAAAGTTACGTGATGCCTCAAGCACTTCATCACTTAACTTGCCATTGGCATCAAATAACTTGTGATCTTTGTTCAAACCAACGCCCACAGTAAGACCATAAACAGGCTTACCTAAACGAGCAGCTTCCATCAACAAACTATTAGCTTTAACGAGTTGGGTTTTCGCTTGAGATGCAATCTTGACTTTAGCGCCATCGGCGATTGCCCATGCTTGTTCTTGCGTTAAATGTTTACCATCGAGGACAACGTGCTCCATCGCTAAAGCACTCCCAGAGAGTAGGCTTAAAGTAAGCGATGCCATCAACACTGATTTATTCATTACCATTCTCCAATACATTGTAATTTTTAATAAAATCTAATTATGCTTGCTTAAGCACCGCCGCCTTTGCCGCGGCACAATTTCGGCCCGCGTTGCGACCAGTAACAACGCCCTCTGCGACAGCACAAGCGCCTAAACGGCTAGCACCGTGAATTCCTCCGGTTGCTTCACCTGCGGCATACAGCCCTGGAATGGCTTGGTTGGTGACTAAATGCAGTACTTCTGATCGGGTATTCACTTTAACGCCGCCCATGCAATAGTGAACTTTTGGCCACATACGAACGGCATACCAAGGCCCTTTATCTAGCACAATGGCTTCTTGCAGAGGACGTGCGAATTCTTTATCAACACCATTTTTTACCGCTTCGTTCCAACGGGCGACTTGAGCTTTTAGTGCTTTGGCTGGCATACCATAAATAGCAGCAAGTTCGTCTAAGGTTTCTGCTTTACTAATCACCTTATATTTCAGTCCCCAATCTAAGGTTTGCGCCTTACTAGCCCCTTCTGCATTAGTGAAACCAATAGGATAAACAGGCTGACCATGTTCATCACGGCGAGTCATGATAGCGTCAGCTCTCGCTTTACGATCTGCAAGTTCATTGAAAAAACGTTCACCAGTGCGCACATCCACCACAATACCGTGGGGATAGGTCGCAATCGTGTTGAACTGGGATGCAGTACCAAAGCCTTTTTCATCGGGAGATGCCCATGGGCCGAGTTGAATTTGGTCTAAATGAATAGGGTTAGCACCTAAGAGCATCATTTGCTTTAGGGCTTCTGAAGTTGCACCAGCATGATTGGTGGAATCTAAGTCGTTATTTAACTCAGGTAGTTGCATCATGCGATATTCAATATCGCGACCAAAGCCCCCCGTTGCCATGACAACACCACGGCGCGCGCCTATGCGACGTATTTTACCGGTTCGCTCATTAGGGAAATAAAAACCTTCACGAACTTCGACCCCAATCACGCGACCATCGAGATCTTTCACAAAGCTTTCGAGCTTGGTCTGATTTCTCATCACCACGCCTTTATCTCTCGCGGCGTTAATCAGCGGTCTGATAATACCTGCCCCTGAACTTTCAACGGTTTGCAAGACTCGTTGTATTGAGTGTCCACCAAAATGCTGCACAAAAGGTTTCCACTTAACCCCATGTTCAATCAACCACTGACAGGATTCAGCCGTGCCATTACACACCAGTTTTAACATCTCAACATCGTTCATGCCCCGACCTGCTCGCATCATATCGGCGACCATTTCATCGACAGAATCATTAATTCCGGCCTGTTTTTGCAACTCAGAGCCCGCCACAGCCATGGCACCGCCATTGATTGTTGAGTTACCGCCAAAGACAGGCATCTTGTCCACAACCATCACACTGACACCGACTTCCCTTGCTTGTAATGCTGCAGACATACCAGCAAAGCCGCTGCCGACGACCAGCACATCTACAATCTCGTCGAATGCTTCAGGAACAGCATCGCAACTTGCTGTTGCAGGTAAGGCTATTGCAGCCCCAAAGCCCGCAGCCATCACAGCCCCACCTTTTAGCAACTGCCGACGGCCCGTATCAATATCTTGAGTTTTACTCATGCTTACTTCCTTCAATAATGGCTGGAACTTGTCAGCATGGAAGTGCATGCGCTGTGCCAAGCACCTAAAAAGAGGTAATTAAGTGGGGAACTTTGATTGGAGGCACGGAATCACGAAATATAAAGATCTACAATCACGATACTTAATGATTAACATGAAATATCAATGGAAAAACACTTTTATCACGAATCGACACTGAGATTATGCAGTAGCCTACAACTCGAAAAGTCCCTGCAAAGTTACTTCGAGTTTATTCGGGATGAACTGCCTATTGATGGGCTATTTATTAATATTTTTCGCAAACAATTTAATGACATACAATTTATTTCTCATGTCAATGCTAACCAATCATGTACCTTAGATAGGCAAATATCTATCCCTGAAGAACTGGCTAAGTGCTTAGATGATCCTCAACGCCCACGCGTGAGAATTGTTAATGATATTGAGCACGACCCAATCACAGCTTTAGTTGCGCCTAAGGTGATCAGTGGTATTCGTTCGCTGATCATTTTGAGAATGTCTATCGAAAATACCCACCTTGGGATAGTCGGATTTTATGCCAAAACGACAGGCGTTTTTCGCCCTCGTCATGCTGATTTAATTGCTCCGCATATGCATGCATTAGCCTTAATCACTGCACTAAATCTACGCGGACGTAATTTACTTAAAGAAAATGAAGCACTCTCAAAGCAGAATGTGAGTCTTCGCAGAACACTGGATGTCCAGAATGGCGTAGTGGGAGCCAATTCAGGCTTGAAACACGTCATGCAGCAAGTGCAATCTATTGCCAAGATTAATACGACCGTCCTAATGCTGGGTGAAACGGGGTGTGGAAAAGAAGTGATAGCTAATGCTATTCACGAACTTTCTGAACGTTCGGATAAGCCCTTTATCAAGGTCAACTGCGGCGCCATTCCAGATACTTTGATTGACTCCGAACTCTTTGGTTATGAAAAAGGGGCATTTACTGGGGCTGAGTCCCGTAAAATTGGCTACTTCGAACAAGCCAATGGCGGCACTATCTTCCTCGATGAAATTGGTGAGCTACCACTATCCGCACAGGTTCGATTACTCCGTGTGCTTCAAAATAGCAGTATTACCCGTGTGGGTGGGCATGATGCTGTACAGCTGGATATTCGTATAGTGGCTGCCACCCATAGAAATTTACAAGCTATGGTACACAGAGAAATGTTTCGGGAAGATCTTTGGTATCGCTTAGCTATTTTCCCTATTGAAATCCCTTCATTAAGACAAAGACGTACAGACATTCCTTTACTCGTACAGCATTTTATCGAGCAACTGAGTTCAAAGTTCAACCTGCCTCAATTACCAAGAGTTACACCGGAACAATTGAATATTCTGAATCAATACGCTTGGCCAGGAAATGTCCGAGAACTCATTAACGTGCTCGAACGGGCGATAATACAACAACCTTCAGGACCGTTAGATTTTGGCTTCCTTGCTCCACATCAGGGTGAGGAAATTACGACCCAAGCAAATCAAACCGTTATCATAGATCCAAACTATGCGAGCGATAAACTTGTGCCCCTTGATGTTATGACCAGAAAATATATTAGTCATGCACTGAGGATTACAGGTGGAAAACTCTATGGTCCAGGAGGTGCGGCTGAGTTATTGGACATCAATGCCAATACCCTGCGCAGCAAAATGAAGAAACTGGGGATTGTATAATCTTTCAAGGCTAACGAGTGCTCTATAACAAAAATAGAAAGCATCGGTTAACAAAGTGCATAAATAACAAAGGTCACATAAGTGACCTTTGAAAAATTAATGATAACCATAGGATCTAGAAGAAATAACGGATTCCCACCGCATAGTTGTTATCTTGTAGATCTTCATAGGCTTTATCATCCATACTGCTGAAATCTATTTTGGCCTCAACGTACATAATTGTGTCGCGGCTATAGCGATAATGCAGACCTAACACTGCAAATTGGCGTGTCCATTTTCCTTGGATCGCAGTATCTACATCGGTATCAAGATCTTGATATGTCAGTAATACTGTTGGAACGAAACCATTATCATACTGATAAGCAACAATAAACTCTGCTCCAGTTGAATCATATAAATCTCCGCCCACTAATTCGTTTTGCTCACTCTTATGGGCGTTAAAACCTACGTATAAACCGTCAGCATCACGACCTGGAGCATATTGATAGAAACTACCGTATTGGGCGCCAATACCAATAATTTGATTAGTGTTATCAACCTCTTGGCCTGCAAGATTTCCGGTAAAATCACCACGATTAAATCCCGCTAGCACTTTAAATTTATCAGTAAAGTTGTAAGTTACACTTGCACCGTAGCTAGGTTCGAAACTCAATTCGGAACCATCATTCAAGGGAGCACCACTGCCATCATACAAGGCAACATCGCTATTTTGTTTAGAGGCATACTGCACTGCGACATGTAGATTACCAAAAGTATTACGATATTGCAGCGCAGCATCGGCACGCCCTGCCCCTGTTAAACCACCGTCACCGAAGGTATAGGCCCCCACTGACCACCCCGTAAAAGCATTGAGCACATCGGTTGTGTAAGCGACATCATAGTAAGCCCCCCATTGCTTACCAAAACTGATCTTTCCCCATTTCTCATGGGACATCCCTACATAACCCAGTCGATTGAATAAAAAATCTGAATTTTTAGATGCAGATAACTGACCGCCACCTTGGCCTTGCGTGTATATAAGGCCGTCATCACTGGTCACCATATTGATACCCCATTCCGTATGGGCAAAGGAGCTCCAGCCATTTTTCTCTTGACGGTCGAAACGAAAACCAACACGAGAAAAATTATCTATAACGGAAGTTTCATGACCATCATTTAACGCGGCAAAACCTAACCAACCTATCATGTTAACGCTGTTAGTTTGGTCATTATACAACTCAACGGCTTGAGCAGTTCCCATTAACAATAAGCTTGGGATCATCAAAGCGAGCAATGTCTTTTTCATTTCATCTACCTTTAAATTCAGCGAAACCACATATAATCACATGATTTATTTAATATATTATTTTCCCCAATCAATACTAAGCAGGTTATATGCCACCGGGAGGAAAAGCTGAAAATCAAGGTGTTTTTTAGATACGGATCAGGCAATCTCGAAATATCGTGATTATCGGTTGTTAAATACCGTTAGATAAATTAAATGTCGTTATTACATCAAGAGACAATAACGACATATATGCAACAAGTGTGTCATTACACTGCTGTTGTAGATTTGCGGCTATTAGAAGCTGAACGACTGGTTGATCGAGTTACCGAACTTTTGGAACTGGTCTTTTGGGAAGCATATTTGTTGGAACCATTGTTTTTTGTTGTACCTATACCTTTCGCTGAACTTGATTTTTTAGAGTACGACTTACGATAACCGAATTTATTACTTGCCGTTTTACGATAACCTTGGCCTTGTAAACCATTAAGCGCGGTTGGCAGTTGTGCGCCTGCATTCTGGATAAGCGTGGATAAGGTGCCGAGCAGTGGCTGCATAAAGGCTTGATAAGAGGTTTCTTTATGGCAAATGCCATTCAGACTCGCTTCCCAAAGCGCTGTCATATCCGGCGTAGTCGCACTCGCGGGCAAGCTGTTAATCAATCCTTTCCCCACGTCTGTCGAGACAATAGATTTACCTAAGCGCTGTAAAAAACCGCGTTTGAACAGCAATTCGATAATACCTGCACGGGTAGCCTCTGTACCTAATCCGTCGGTTTCTTTAAGAATTTTACGGATCTCAGGATCGGTCACATAACGGCTAATACCCGTCATAGCTCCGAGTAAAGTGGCATCGGTAAAGGCCTTTGGTGGTTGAGTATTTTTCTCCAACAATTCGCCTCGAGTACAATGCAAAGCCTGTCCCAATTTCAAAGGTGGTAATTGGCCGATAAACTCGTCATTCTCCTCATCGTCCTTACCAGTGCTTTCTTCCGTCGACTTGTTGCCACTCGCCTTACTGCCATTTGGCTCTTGGCGGGCAAAGAGTTGCTTCCAGCCGAGGGATTTATCCTGACGCGCCTTAGTATTAAATAAGCCACCCTCGATTGTCACTTGCACTGTGGTTTCACTGTAACAATAAGCCGGATAAAACTGGGCTAAGTACTGGCGAGCAACATGAAGATATAACTGCCTCTCACGCTGACTCAAGCTAGATAAGTTAGCCGTCTTCTCTGTGGGGACGATTGCGTGATGGGCGTCCACTTTTTTATCATCCCATGCTTTAGATTTAAGACGGGGATCGGGTGCATCAGCACCTTGCAATAACTCAGCAGCACCGCTACTGATCGCCTTAAGTACCGAAGGCGCAAGGTTATGTTGCTCAACGGGTAAATAACGACTGTCGGAGCGTGGGTAAGTAATGAGTTTATGACGTTCATACAAACTTTGGCAGGTATCGAGCACATCCTTAGCACTCATACCAAACCGTTTGGCCGCATCAATCTGTAACGCGGATAAGCTGTAGGGCAATGGTGGATTCTGTTTCTTGTCCTTAGCCACTAATTGAGTGACTAAGGCTGGTTTATCACTGATGCGACTCACCACATTTTGCGCTAACCCTCTCACTAACACTCGTCCTTCTTCATCCATATAAGGCTGACAAGCTTCGCTAGGTTGCCACTTGGCGCTGAAGGTTTCTTGCTTCTCGGTCGCCAAATGCGCCAGTACTTCATAAAAAGGTTTAGATTGAAAGTGAGCAATCTCTTCATCACGGCGCACCACTAGCCCAAGCAATGGCGTTTGTACTCGGCCGACGGATAACACGCCTTGATAACCGACCTTTTTACCTTGGATGGTGTACGCACGCGTCATATTCATGCCATAGAGCCAATCGGCACGACTGCGAGCTAAGGCCGATGTGGATAAAGGAATAAACTCGCGATTGCTGCGTAGCTGCGTTAGAGCCCGTTTTACAGCTTGTGGGTTTAAGTCACTGATCAGTAAACGCTGGGTTTGATGTAGCTTGTCCCCCGTCACGCCAAGATAGGCAATCACTTCATCAACGAGTAACTGCCCTTCACGGTCAATGTTACAAGTTTTATTTGCAAAAATATTTAAACCATTGTTTTTTATATGATTAGCAATTATTTCACACATTCATAGATTTTCATAAAAAAATTAAAGCCAGAAAACTGAATGTGACTAGCTTTCGCCCTATAACTAAGAACCATTTACATGATAAATAGCATCAAATCGAGATTTTCAAGCTAAACCCACAAGCAATAGCATAAGCGTCTAACCGTTCAAAACTTACCCGTTCTGGATACTTCTCTATTTTCAATACGCTACTATGTGATAATCCTATTTTATCCGCAATCTGTGCACTACTTAAACCAGCATGCATCCTCATACCAGTGAATGCTGCTGACAATTCCTCTTTGCGTTGTTCTGCTAAGTAAGCTCCTAACACTTCATCATTTTTAAAAGCCTCAGCTTTTAGAGCGGCGAAAGACCTACCTTTAACTGCATTCAACTTAGTCATAAAATCTCCATTGGGTGTTGAAAATTTACGAAGTTATATCTATATCACATTTCTCGAATTCTTTTTAATGCAGCTAACTTACCTTTTAACAATAAAATACGCATATTTCCTTCATTAACAAATTCTAAAATGGAGTTTGTTTTTTGAGGATATTGCTTCATTAAGCGCTGATATTCTTCAAGCTCAGATTCGACCACTATAGACTCAGTTTCATACTCATTTTGTAGAGTTTGCATATCAAACCTAAATTGATTGCACCTATTGATTCTGTTGAATTTTAACTCCATCGAACTAGTTTGAACGGCTCGAGTTTTCTTTATAAAATTAGTATGTTTAAAATTCAGTGATTTACTGTAAATTACTTTGATAGGACTTGGGTTAGCATCTCTAACTAACAAATTCTTCTTAACTAAACCGCAAATCTGCTTGTAAACGAGCACTCTCGCCTCAAAAGGATCCCAGAAAATATTGTTGCAAGCTAGCAGCTCATTACGCAATGAAGTCACTGTAAAATGGTTTAGGTTCTTTTCAATGAGAAGGTAGTAGATATGCTCATTGAGTTTAATGGTTTGAGACATGAAGCGCCACCAAACAAAACTTAGGATTACTAAGTATACTAATATCAGTAAAACTTAGACAATTTAAGTTGTTCAAGGTATCCAGATAAAACTAAGTAGCTAAACCGAACCAGTTCCCAGACAGGCTCAAAGAGGCTTTGTTTCCTAAAAGGATAAACAACTATATGACCATTTCACAACACGAAAAACAAGCTTATATCCCTTATTATGTCGTTAATTTTTTTTCGCCGTGACAGGATATTATTCTGATTCATTGCTTATAACTTTGTATTTTCACTATTAGGAAACAAAGCAGCTCAAAGAAGCTCGTAAGCGAACGAATATGACTCCAAAAGAATTAGGTAATTGGCATTGATCCTAGCTTTACCACTACATAGCAGGATGAATCACTATGAGAAAGAAAGGCACACCCATAACCCCTTCAGCTCATGGCCGATGAGCTTGGTGTGCCTTTGAAATATTTTTTGCGATAGTACCGAATCTGCGGAACTCGCTTGTTTTGATGAATAGGTTCCCCTTAAAAAGCAAACTTAAACAGATTGAAAAATTAAACTATCTAATTGTGACAACATAAAATTAAAATAAAATAAAATATTATTTTTTAAAAAAATCTAGATTTATTTTATAGCAGTTTTCATTTTCCTTAATTGTTCAGACTCGTATGTCCAAAGGTTTCTTTTTTGCCTTTCTATCTTTATCTTGGGAGGGAAAATATCATTTATATCACCTCTTAACTTTTCTAAATAACCTCTTTCTTCGTTAATCTGCTTAAACCTATCAACAATAACATCACAAGGTCCTAATTCTGACCCAATCCAATTCCTTTTTTTCATTTCAGCAACAACATAAGTAGTTCCAGCCCCACCAAATGGATCAAAAACCAAATCACCTTCTACTGTTACCATCTCTATTATTCTATCGAGCAATTTTATTGATAGCTCGTTTGAACCTTCTCTTTTCTTATATTTTGCATGCCTAACAGGCGGAATATCCAACCACACATCAGTAAGGCTGATTCCTTTAGGATTCATTTTGTGTTTATAGCCACCATAGTCCTTTAGGTCACCAAAACATTTAGGGCATACATCCATAGCCAATCTATCGGCTTTAAAAGTATTAGGCTTTTCACCTTTAACAAAATATAATAATGAATAATGCGATGGATATAAACGCCCTTGTATCGGCAAGCTATATTTAATATCTGTAGCAATCCAATGCCTAAAATTTAATCTTCCGTGTAAATAACCAGATAACTTACTATTCCAAAGAGGAATATTCCAAGTAAAGAATGCTCCACCTGGCTTTAATATTCTAATGCATTCAGACATCCACTTCTCAGACCAAGATAAATATTTCTCAGCTTTTATACTATCATCCATTTTTGATGGATATAATTTAGCTAAATTAAAAGGCGGATCTGCAAAGACTAAATCAACTGAATCACTTTTAATTCGACTCATTACATCTAAACAATCACCTTCAAATAACTTTCCATACTTAGATTCAAATACCATTTCTGACATTCCAAAATCAACACTTGACTTTGCTTTGTTGTAATCACTTTCTATAAGCTTAATTAATTTATCTGAATTAAGTTGTATCGCATCAATAATTACCTGATCTAATCTACCCATTTTAACCATTAGCTCTAATTCCGAAATATTAAAATATTTTTCAATATTCTCAAGATCAAGACCAGAAGGAACAATGTTCTTATCATTATAGTAATTCAAATTAGTTGTTGAAACACAAGATTTTTTCGAGGCTAAACTTATCTCCTCTTTTGATTCAGGATTAATATTTAACGCTTTATAAAATTGGTTTGAATAACTCATCTACGCATACCTTCTCTCTGTATATCTATCGATTCTACCACGAACCAACCAGAACAACACTAGAACAAGACCTTTAGGACCACAGTTAATCAATCAATAAAGGTCCTTTAGGACCTTCATAGTAAAACCCTAGTGAATTAGCATGAGAGACAAATATAACCCATGAATAAAATTTTTATGGATAAAAAACAGAGAGATAAATTCAAGTTACAAGTTGGCCTTGAGGTCAGGACTATCAGGGAGAAACTAGGAATTACTCAAGTCCAGCTTGGTGACTCTCTTGGTCTTGAATCTGCATATATTTCTAAAATTGAGAGAGGTGTTAAACCACTTCCTTTACTTAGCTTATTCGAGTTGCTTTCTATATGTGATGAAGAATCTAGTAATCAATTTATAATAAATATGATCAAAAAAGTAAAAGGTAAAAGGCAATGAAAGTCACAGTGGAAAAAACTGGTGATTTCATTCCAGATATTGTTAAAAATGATATTGAATTAATTATAACCAGCACACTTAATGAAATTAAAACAACGGATAGTGAGTTTGTAATAAATGATACATTATGTTTCAAAGTGCAAACAAACAAAAAAATTACGGCTTGCGTTACAAATTCAGCTACGTATATTTCAAATAAATTTCAATCTGAGCTTGCAAAAATCCCAGGTTGTGAAGGCGAAACAAAAATTAATGATCAGTCATTTGATGGATTAATTAAGCGCACTTACACTAACTCCGGCTATACAATAAAAGACAAAAGAAACCTACTCAGTGTTATATATGAATATATTCATGATAATAAACTTGAAGAGTCAATGATACATACTCTATTTCCTATGTTTTATGGCATGTATGTTGAAAGAGACTGTTATGACATATGTTCATTACCTGAATCATCTCATTGTTTATTCTCTCTTTCAAAAAAAATTAAATCTGAATTTAAAATTGGGGTAGAATTTGAAACTGGAAATGTTGCGAGTTCATTTAGAGCAATAAACAAACTAGGTACATTATTTCAACAAGGATATATTGATGCAGGTGTATTTATTACAAGTTCGAACCGTCCAAGAATCTGGCCTACTTCGAATAGAAATGGTTCATTTCCTGAGCTAATGAATAGAAACTATGAAAAACAAATATCTTTACCTCTTATTTGTATGGGCTTTGCTCCAGATAGATATGATAGAAGTGCACCCTATCTAAGCCGAACAGGTGAACTATATGATCTTATCTCTCTAGAAAAACAAGATCATACTGGTCTGTATAACATTTACTTAGGTGATAATGGTGAGGAAATTTTAATACCAAATCTAATTTAAAAATTACTTTGATTATATTATCGATGGACACTTCTAAATTCTACTACTTTCTCATGTAAAATTTTAAGTTCATCAACAAGGTCAGAGTAATTTGGCCCAAATTCAAGAGCTTTTATATTATAAGTTTCTTCCCAATCTTTTTTAGAAATACTACTGTAAATCCCATCAAGAGTTAGTACATAATGTGGAAAGATACTTGATGATGTGATGTTAACATCTTCAAGCGTAAGTAAAATATCCGGGTCATCCATACTACATCCAATAAAAATACATGTGTGAGTAAGAAATATAGCTTTTAATAACTCATAAAATTGAGGATTGTCTCGTTTCGCTTTATGGTATTCAGCTTTAGTAAACACCATTGAACGAGTTTCATTGACACAACCATGCGCTTTGACAATGAGTCGAATATCTGATCGTAAAAGGTCTCCTAAATCATCCGATTTATAAGTTAGAATACGATATCCGTCCGTAGAAGTTTGATGACAGTAATTCTCATAAATTTTATCAAAATTTGTTGTGACAATTATTTCCAAATCCAAATCTAGAATAATTTCATGAAGAGGGCTGGCCTTAAACTTTGGATTATTAAAGCTTTCATTTATTAAAGAGTGATAGTCAGCGGCATTTGCAGAATCTTTTATAGCTTGTAAAGCTAGCAAATATTTTTTTTGTTCAATTAAGATTTTGACTTCTATTTCATCGGATTCATTTTTTATTAATTTACTAGCTGAGACTAAAAATTGTCCCCAAGTTTGGGGGCTTAAATTATCATCACTCAAAGCACTTGCTGATACACCTGCTCCTAAAAATAAAAAAGCTCTTCTTCTAGCAACCTCTCTAATTAAACTAATTGGCCAATTTATCATCACTCACCACCGACATTTTTAAGTATTTTTCTAGAGATAGCATCCATTAGATCACTATAAGTTCTAACCTGTTTACTTTGCGCACCAACAATCCCTGTTGATGAATTTAGTTGATGAATAGGACACTTATTAGTTTGTGATAATGGAACCAAACTATTGACATAAGGGATATGGCCTAGCTCATATGATATATCACTCTTTTCCACTAAGAATTCACTCATGGATTCGGTGAAAGTGGACGGTATTTCTTTCATTACATCATCATATGCTTTTACTGGACGTCGGCCTGTTTTAAAAGACCTAGTTACATACTGTTGAACCGAAAAACCGGCAAATCTAAACTTTAAATTAGTATCTTGGATAATTTCAAAACCGTCTAGTATTTCCTTTTTTCCTTCGTCAATCATGTCATCAATAGTTTTGGTATATATTCTATTCCAGTTTCCAATCCATCCAGAAATATTTTTTATCCCTAACAGGCTAAAAATATCACAACCAAATGGAGTGATAATAAAATCACTTTCCAAAATTATTGACCGATTTAATGCACCTAGTGATGGGCCAACATCAAATACTATATAATCATAGCGGTCTTCAAACTCTTTTGTTAGATGATGACACCAGTTTGTAATTCTCAAGCCACCAATACTCCTTGAGCGCAAATCTCCCCAAGCGTTACTCAAAATGTCTTCTATAATAGACATATTCGGATGACCTGGAATAATATCAGTTTGAAAGTTATTAGTAGTACCTAATACAGGTGTTATCTTTGCATTAATCTGAGGTTCACCATTTTCTAACGGTTTTAAAGCTGAGTATAACGTGTCGTAATCTGAAGATTTATTAAAATATATATCTTCACAAATATCATCACCCAAAATCATTTGAGTTGTATTACATTGAGGATCTGCATCGACTAATAAAATCCGTTTTCCCATATGAATATTCATATACGAGACCAAATTGCATGCCAATGTAGTTTTACCTACACCACCTTTATTATTAAAGAATAAGATTGTTTTCATACAACTTTCCCACCAATGTAAAAAAATAAACTTATCAGTAAGTTACTTGATAAGTAAAGCGAAAATTGTTCTTTCTATGAAGAATTTTTTATTTGTGACCTCGAACTGTTTATATTCGCTCAATACACCTATTCGCAGCTGAAAGCTGTTCATTAAAATTACTAAAATTTGAGTTTTCTTGCTCTTTTAGTTTTAGGCTTAAAAGCCCCGTTCTGTTTGTAAGGAGTTCCCCTCCCTTTCAAACCACTGAAGGTAACCGTTTTAACCTCTATGATTAGATCATAAATGCTCTGAGTAATGGGTTCCATGAAGTGTGAATATTTGATTTCTTTTTGACTAATCGCTTCAAGCTGAGACTCCCAATGTGCCGTCATATCTGGGATTGTCATCCGTGCTGGTAATGAACAGATTAGCTGCGTTCCAACTTCAGTTGCTCGAATATCTTTACCTTTTCGTGTAAGAAACTGTCGTTTAAATAGCAGCTCAATAATCCCAGCTCTAGTCGCTTCTGTGCCTAAGCCATCTGTATCGCGCAAAACTTTTTTAATAGAGTCATCTGTAACATAACGGGCAATTCCCGTCATTGCGGATAATAGGGTTGCATCAGTAAAATACTTAGGAGGCGTTGTCTGTTTTTCCTTCAAATCTGCTTGCTGACAATGAACTTCTTCACCTTTTGATACATTAGGCAGGCTTGTAGCCGAAAACTCACTTTCACCTTGTGTGTTTGGCTTTGAGGGAAACAAGCTTCTCCAGCCTTGAGATACAACATCCTTTTGCTTGGCAATAAACAATCCACCTGACACCTCAGTGTCAATTTGCTTATCGACATACTCAAATGGAGGATAAAACTGAATCAAATACTGCCGAGCGACTAGCTCATAAATATTGTTTTCTGCTGCAGAAAGACGGTTCATATCTGTTGATTTCAAAGTTGGTATAATAGCGTGGTGAGCACTCACCTTTGCATCATTCCATGCTTTACTCTTTAAACTGACATTAGCGTTATTGGCAGCATCACTTAAAGCTGAACACGAGTTACGGATAGCTCCAATAACTTGGGTTGCTTCATTTAAATGCTCTTTAGGTAGGTAGCGACAATCTGAACGAGGGTAAGTAATCAGCTTATGACGTTCATAAAGTTGCTGACACGTATCAAGCACGGTCTGCGCACTCATTCCATATCGCTTAGCTGCATCAATTTGTAACACTGACAAACTATAAGGTAGTGGTGGCGGTGTGGCCTTTTTGTCTTGAGTTACCTTGATGATTTTGCCTTTTTGACCTTGAACTCTAGAAATGACATTTAGTGCTAATGCTTTGGATAGAACTCTATTATCTTCATCCATATAAGGTTCGCATGCCGCACTTGGGCGCCACTTAGCCTGATAAGATTCGCCTTTTTGTGTCACGAAAGTACACATTACCTCATAAAATGGCTTAGGAACAAAATTAGCAATCTCAAGGTCACGGTGAACAATTAAACCTAAAACTGGTGTCTGAACCCGTCCTATAGACAAAACCCCGTTATAGCCAGATTGACGACCTTGTAGGGTACACAAACGAGTCATGTTGATACCGTACAACCAGTCTGCTCTGGCTCTTGCTAATGCAGATGTAGCTAAAGGGATAAAGTCAATATTTTTGCGTAGATTATTCAATGCTTTTGTTACTGCTGCTGGATTTAAATCACTTACCAAACAACGCAATACTTCTGCTTTTCTAGCTTTGGACACGCCACAATGATTAATTACCTCATCAATCAAAATCTGTCCAACTCTGTCTGGGTCGCCCATATTAACTAATACGTCAGCTTCTTTTATTAACTTCTTAACGACAGTAAATTGCTTTTTAGTATTAGCTTTAACGACTAATTTCCATTCTGTTGGGACGATTGGTAAATGCTCTATAGCCCACTTTTTATAATCGGGATTGTATACCTCTGGCTCAGCTTGCTCCAATAAATGGCCTATACACCAAGTGACTACGTCACCATTACCAGCCTTAATATAGCCATCATTTTTTTGATGAGGTTTAGGCAACACATCAACCAATGCACGAGCAAGGCTGGGTTTTTCCGCAATGAATAATCTCAAGATTTCTTACCTGTAATAGAACTAACTTTATAGATAGCTAGCTGTTGC
>NZ_BJBV01000017.1:0-117256 GCF_036245925.1 Shewanella sp. M-Br | reverse complement strand
CTTGATGAAGCAGCTTTATTGCAACTCAAAGGTATGAATACGCTGACGTTAACGCCCGATAATTTGCATTTATATCATTCAAAAAGCACAAGCACGGGTGTCGAATATCACATCCTGGATTCTTGGACACTCGGTTAACCTTAATCAAAAACAAAAAGCCCGAGTATCCACTCAGGCTTTATTTTTCAACTTATAAATCAATTTATTAATCAATACTAGAATAAAAAATAGCAGTTAACTAGAGAGCGATGATGAAGAAATACCTATTCGAGTAAACGTAAGGTTTCGCGATAGGCACGCTTTTGCTCGTAGGTTTGTAACCGCAGCATAAACTCATCAGTCTTAGTCATTTCAGCATTCATTTTCAACGCTTCGATCGCTTTCTGCTGCGTCGAAATAGCAGCACCAAAATCGCCTAACTCCGCATAAGCCGCGGCTAAATTATCAAGATTTGTAGGATCGTTTTCATTCACTTTGAGTAATTTTAAGGACAACTCGACCGCTTTATTGCCATCACGATATTCAGCTTCGGGACAAGTTGCTAAAATCCACGCCACATTGCCCAAAGCAACATCATCACCCACTTGGGAAAATTGCTCGACCGCTTTACCGCAGTTGCGCTGCACACCGTCACCGCCAGACGCATAAATAAAGCCTAAACGGAATTGAGCCCAACGACTGCCCTGCTCACTCAACGCTTTATACCAATGCTCAGCGACTGACAAGTCACGCTTGATCAATTGGCCTTCAAATGACAGATCCGCTAAGGTTTGCTGCGCTTTTTCATGCTGTTGTTCGGCGGCAAGTGAGATCCAGTGCAATCCAGTCGGCACTTCTTGCGACACAAAACGTCCAGAGAGATACATTAATCCCAGCAAAAATTGGGCATCGGCATCACCTTGCTCTGCCGTCACTTGAATATGCACAAACTTACTGGCCGCAAGTTCAGCTGCTGGCTGCGGGATAGAAAATGCGTGCGCCGCAGAGCTCAGCCCAATTGTTAAGCTTAAACCTGCACCTAAAACCCATAATCTGTATTTCACTTGCTTACCTCTCTTAAAAACAACTGCCCTCAAAGTTAGCCAGAATTAACCCCATAAGTCGAGCCTAAATACACACAAACCTCAGGATAATGGGGGAAGCTAAGCCAAATGGAATGTCAAATTTAAAAAGTGAAACATGTTATTGTGTAATTTAGTGGCATATTTTATTCATAATCTATAATAAAACTGCTGAAATAGACTGGTAAGATGTGATTAACTCGACAGAGTTAAGTGAATCCAGCGAGTTTCATATCGATTTAGTTGACTTAAATCACTAAAGTAGCAAAATAAGCTCTAATTTTAGATGGTTAATTGCATTTATTCACTTATTCTAAACTAAGACTTCCATCAAGTTTTTGTGAGTTTAATTGACGTAAAATGCTTATTTAGAATACTCTTACTTTCGTTTTAATCAATCGAGGAACACCAACATGGCTCTGATTGGTAAGCCAAAACCTGATCCAACTTTGGAATGGTTTTTATCACACTGTCACATTCATAAGTACCCTGCAAAGAGCACTCTTATCCATGCTGGTGAAGACTCAGATACCCTTTATTACATAGTAAAAGGTTCTGTAGCGGTATTGATTAAAGATGAAGAAGGTAAGGAGATGATCCTTTCTTATCTGAATCAAGGTGACTTTATCGGTGAACTAGGTTTGTTTGAAGAACAAGCCGAACGTACCGCTTGGGTTCGTGCTAAGCAAGCTTGTGAAATCGCTGAGATTTCATATAAGAAATTCAGACAGTTAATTCAAGTTAACCCTGAAATTCTGATGAAGCTGTCTGCACAAATGGCCTATCGCCTACAAAGTACCAGCCAGAAAGTGGGTAACCTTGCATTTTTAGACGTTGCAGGCCGTATTGCTCAAACTCTATTGCATCTGGCTAAACAACCTGATGCTATGACACACCCTGATGGCATGCAGATTAAGATCACTCGTCAAGAGATAGGCCAAATCGTTGGCTGCTCACGGGAAACTGTGGGTCGTATCTTGAAGATGTTAGAAGAACAGAATTTGATCCAAGCTCATGGTAAGACAATCGTGGTATACGGTACCCGTTAAGTTAGTCTTCAGCTTGATTTAAGCCTGCCTTATTAAAGTGGCCTAGAATAAATTCTAGGCCATTTTTTTATTGGGGAGCTCAAATGAAACGGCTGTTTTTAATCTGTTTTTTCAGCCTATTCACGCTGGTGCATCCAATAATCTTGCATGCCGAACCTATTGAATTAGAACATTATCAAGCCAAGGCGTTAGTTAACTCTGGGCAAATATTGTCCTTAAACGGTACACTCGCCGTAGTGAACCAATTTTGCCAAGGTGAACTAATTGATGCTCATCTCTATCAAGAAGATCATAAATGGCGCTATGATTTGCAAATCAAAGTTCAGCGTGGCCAAATCGTTAATCTCAGTATTGATGCAACTAATGGTCAAGCCGATCAATCAATAGCACTACCGAGCGAATGTCGAAAACATGAAACTGTTACTCGTTGAAGATAACCCAATGCTAGTCACCGAGCTGGAGAAACAACTCAAACTCGCTGGCTATGTAACCGATATTACAGACAAAGCGCTTGAAGCCGATTATCTGATCAAAGAAACCCAATACGATTGCGTAATCTTAGACATAGGTTTGCCCGATGGCAACGGCCTCGAATTGCTTGAAGGCTGGCGAAATCAAGGGATCAGCACTCCAGTTATCATGCTGACTGCCCGCAGCCAATGGCATGAAAAAGTAGAAGGTTTTAATGCTGGCGCCGACGATTACTTAGGTAAACCTTTCCACGCCCAGGAATTATTGGCCCGAATCCAAGCTTTAATCCACCGTGCACATGGTCGTCTAAACACCTCAAGTAAACAATTGAGTTATGGTGGCGTGGTTTTAGATGAAGCAGAGCAAACGGTAAAAGTGGCCGAGCAGCTGTATGAACTCACAGCAATGGAATTCAGGCTGTTAAAAATCTTCCTCATGTCACCTAAGAAGCTGCTATCTAAGACGCAGCTAACCGATAAGCTCTATCAGTTTGACGATGAAAAAGAGAGTAATGTGGTCGAGGTTTATGTCACCCATCTACGCAAGAAACTGGGTAAAACCACGATCGAAACCCGTCGCGGCCAAGGTTACATCTTCCACGGCATTATTGAATGATCTCGATCCGCACTAAGCTCAGTTTATGGTTAACTGGCTTACTCGTGTTAGGTACTATGATTGGACTGATACTGTTTGAGTCCATGCTACGTCAGGCCTTCCACGACTCTATTATCAATCGCTTAGAAGAAGATCTCGAACATATCATGCTGGCAACCCATATCCATGATGGGGAGATCAGCATAGATCAAAGCCAGCTTTCCAGTTTCTACAAGCCCGCCTATTCAGGCCGTTATTTTCAGCTTAACCTGCCAAATGAAGTGATTCGCTCACGCTCCCTGTGGGATATGCAGTTAGATATCGAGCCACTAGCACCGAATCAAACCCGCGTCTGGCAAGCTAAAGGGCCAAAAAATAACGATATGCAGTTATTATCACTGGGATTAAATTCCAGCAGTGCCAATGTCAGCGCCACCTTAACCGTTGCGCAAGATTTGAGTATCGGTAGACGCGTGTTTAGTGAGGTTTATGGCACTAAGCTTGGTGTCAATCTGGCGATGTTAGTTGCTATGATCGCGGGGATATTCTTGATCCTACGTCAATCCTTTAAGCCAGTTAAGCACATACAGCACGCACTTTCTCGGCTAAGACAAGGGGAAATTAACGCACTGGAGCTCAATAATATTCCCCCCGAAGTACAACCATTAGCAAAAACCTATAATGAACTACTTGAGTACACTGCCAAGCAAATTGAACGTAGCCGCAATAACTTAGGTAATTTGAGCCATGGGCTCAAAACGCCACTTGCCGTGATGCAGCAACAGGTTGAAGCCCTTGGCCTCAAAGATCCTGAAACTGCCATTGCCCTGCAGCAGCAACTTGATTCGATTCACAAGATGGTCGAGCGTAAACTGGCTGCCGCGAGGATCACTGGCGACATGCTCCCCGCAGCGCAATTGGTGATCCCTAGGGATTTACACAGCCTAGCCAACACGCTAAATAAGGTTCACCGCAACAAGTCCATTGAATGTGATTTCGAACTCGATCCCAATATTCTCAGACTGCCTATTCACAGGGAAGATGGCATGGAGCTCTTAGGCAACCTGCTAGACAACGCCTTTAAATGGGCCCAGAGCCGAGTCAGCATTCAGCTATCGCGTCAGCAAGAGCGTCTCTGCCTTTGTATCGATGATGATGGTCCAGGGGTTGCTGATGATGAGCTAGATAAGCTCACACAAAGAGGAACAAGGCTTGATGAGTCTGTGATGGGTCACGGTTTAGGATTATCAATAGTGAAAGAAATTGCCGAGCAATACGAGATTGAACTGCAGTTTAATCACAGCACTCGCTTAGGTGGATTGAGGATCGAGCTGACCTTTAGCTAGCCCCAGGTTATGCCAATCGTATTAAATACCTTGTTTGAAATATCCATAAAAAACGCCATCGAATTGATGGCGTTTTTTTATGCTCAAAGCAATTTGAGGACGTTAGGCTTTATTCACATTGGTGCTTTCAAAAATCTTGTCGGCAGACGCTGCCACAAAGCCTGTGTAGAGCTCACCATTAGCCATAGGATAACGTAGTGCAAACTCATAGAAACAGCTTGGGATTTCCACTGTCGCGTCAGTAAATTCAACACCAATTTTATCGGCCATAGTCGACGATTGTTCTAATAATACTTCTGGCGAACCTTTGATCTCACCACCTGAACTATTGAGCACAAATCCCGCTTTCTTCA
Source organism: Shewanella sp. M-Br (assembly GCF_036245925.1). Taxonomy (NCBI): domain Bacteria; kingdom Pseudomonadati; phylum Pseudomonadota; class Gammaproteobacteria; order Alteromonadales; family Shewanellaceae; genus Shewanella; species Shewanella sp. M-Br. Next base: position 112,382 of record NZ_BJBV01000017.1, on the reverse strand, counting down.
GTGCTTCATTCACTGACTCTAAAGTCTCAAAACCGTCGAGGTGATTGATAGACACAGTGAAATGGTTAGCGCGATAACCAAAAGCCGCTACCCAAGCTGCATATTCACTCTCAGTTAATAAGTCCTGATAGGTTTTAGCATCTAAAGACCAATGACGGCCAGAGTAAATAAAGTTGTCAGCGGTAGTCGCAGCAGCGTCCACTTGAGCGATTAAGCCTTGAATAGTTTTTTGCAGCGCAGAACTAAATTCTTCAACCAACAGCTCAGAGATAAACACTTTAGGCTGAGTCGAGTCTGGATGTTCAAAATGCTTAGCGATCAGTTTTTTCTGTTCAAACTTATAATCACCGCAAGGTACATAACCTAATGAAGTGAAATGCTTAGCCAGTACGTCCAAATTCACCTTAGCGATATTGAAAGTACGCAGGGCAATATGGTCGTTGATGATCGGCTTACCATGACCCAACAACGCGTGCACTTTTGCCGCAGAAGGGGTCATTTGAATATAGTCTTGCCACAGGGCGGCAAATAACGCGTTGATGTCGGTATGCATAAAAACTCCTTTTATTGTGCTGCGGTTATTGCTGTTATTTTGCCGCGAACACTAAATGTAACGACCTAAATGCCACTGTTGCAGCGTCACACATACCCACAGTAGAAGCTCAAGTTACGTTACTGCTTGTTATTAAAAAGGAAGAACATTCGTCCTTCCTCCTCTTTACCACGTACTCTTTACCAGATAAAAGTCAAATATCTACCCGCTTACAAGCTCAAACCTGGGCTTAATGTCGCAGGTAAGCTCACTGCATCGGCCTCGACCGAAGCGACCGGATAAGCACAGTAATCGGCGGCATAGAAAGCGCTCGCCCTGTGGTTACCCGATGCACCTACGCCACCAAAAGGTGCCGCGCCCGATGCGCCAGTGATTTGTTTATTCCAGTTAACAATCCCTGCACGAATGCGCGCGAGGAAATAGTCATAATCTTCACGGCTATCGGCCAGTAAACCCGCTGACAAACCATAACGCGTTTGGTTAGCCAGTTTGATTGCCTGATCGAAATCGCTATAACGCACTAGCTGTAGCAGAGGTCCGAAGTATTCTTCATCCGGCAATGCATCGATCGCTGTCACATCGATAAGGCCAGGAGACACTAAGCCTGTACCCGCTTCTAGATGGGTCAACTCGACCAAAGACACGCCGCCTAAGCTCAGCAGATTCGCCTGCGCCGCAACCATACCTTTGGCGGCAGTTTCAGAAATCATTGAGCCCATAAAAGGTTGTGGCTGCACATTCCAAGGACCGACTTTAATCTGTTTAACCGCATCGACTAACATGGCAATCAGCGCATCGCCCTGCTCGCCTTGCTCGACATATAAACGGCGCGCACAAGTACAACGTTGGCCAGATGAAATATAAGCCGACTGCAAAATATCGTGCACTGCGGCCTTAATATCCTGCACACCTTTAATGATCAGTGGGTTATTGCCCCCCATCTCAAGTGCTAAAATCTTGCCTGGATGACCGGCATATTGTTGATGTAAAAAATGACCCGTGCGTGAGCTACCGGTAAAGAACAGACCATCGAGCTGCGGGTGAGAAGCCAGTGCTTTACCCGTATCCACCTCACCTTGGACTAAGTTAAGTACGCCAGCAGGCAGACCCGCTTTATCCCATAGGCTGACCATCAACTCGGCGACTTTAGGCGTGAGCTCTGAAGGTTTGAAAATCACGGTATTCCCAGCCAGCAGCGCAGGGACTATGTGGCCGTTCGGCAAATGACCAGGGAAGTTGTAAGGACCGAACACCGCCACAACACCGTGAGGCTTATGGCGGATAACCGCACGTCCGGCTGGCGTATCGTTGGCTTCAGTGCCCGTACGTTTATTGTAAGCCGCGGCCGATAAAGCAATTTTGCCTATCATAGCGCCGACTTCGGTCGCGGTTTCCCACTGAGGCTTACCGGTTTCTTGGGCAATCGTTTCTGCCAGTTCCGCTTTATTGGCTTCGAGTTGGCTGCGATACGCTTCAACTATGGCTAAACGCGCATCGAAACCTAACATAAACCAATCAAACTGTGCGGCGCGCGCGGCATCAACGGCGGTATTAACTTGTTCTGCAGTGGCCGTTTTACCTGTCCAAATAGTTTGAGCATTGGCAGGGTTAATTGAGGTCACGTCATGACCTTTGCCAGCATGCCACTGGCCTTGAATATAATGTGTCATTGGTTATTCCTACATTGCCAAAATACGGATTTGATCGCCTTTTGCGAGTAACAAACCCGCTGCCAGCTCAGGGCTAATGATGATCTGTTCGGATTTGTCGTCCACGGCCAGTGCGGCAGACGTCGCTCGGTAATTGGCTAATTGGGTATTTGAGATAATAAATTGAGTGTCGGCTTCGACCATGTCACCAATATCGACGGTCAATAAACGACTTTCACGCACGCCGCGAATGTCCGATAAACGACACTCTACCGTTGGACCACCATCAAAAATATCCACGTAACCGCGGCATCTAAAACCTTCGGCCTGCAGTAAACTTAATGCCGGGCGGGTATTGGTATGCACTTCGCCAATCACTTTCTGCGCTTCTTCAGGCAACAGACAAACGTAGACAGGATTTCGTGGCATCATTTCGGCCATAAATGCCTTTTTGCCCAAACCAGAAAGATAATCTGCCTGAATAAAATCAATGCCTAAAAAGTGTTTTTGCAGCCAGCCATAGAAAGGTGAATGACCATCGGCATCGCTCACACCGCGCATTTCGGCAATCACAGTTTCACCAAAACGCTTCGCATGTTGAGCTAAAAACAGAAAGCGACTGCGGGATAACATGCGGCCATTGTTGCCCCTGCGATATGCTTCACGCAAAAACAGCGTACACATCTCGGCAGCACCAGTGTAGTCATGGCAAAGGGTGAGTGTTTCGACCTCGTTACGCACATCAATTTGTTCAGAATGATAGACTTCGGTACCAAGTCGATAATGGTAGAACGCATCTTCCATTCCCACCGCCGCTTCGATGGCGCACGTTCCCACCACTTCACCGGTATCGGTATCTTCCAGCACCATTAGATAACCTTCATCGAAGGGAGTCTCTACGGCTTTGACGAATGAGGCTTCTGCTCGAGCAATTTTATGTCTGAGCAGATCCGCATTCACAGGTAATGACGTAAAACCATGACCAGACTCTTCAGCAATTTGATATAAGGCCTCAAAATCACCAGCCTGAATAGGACGTATGATTAACATCTTAGTGTCTCCTCACTTTGGCTTACCGTGCATCAAGGCACCTCTCTTCAAAAAGACAGGCAGTGATGCAGGTAAGTATTCCCTGACAAAAAAGGAGTGCGAATAAATTCAGCACTCCTTTGGTCATTTAGGCGGCAGCTATGCTCGCCACAGCACGTTCAAAACGAGCTAGACCTTCAGCAATATCTGCCTCAGGGATCACCAGAGAAGGAGCAAAACGCACCACGTTAGCACCCGCCATCAGGCTCATTAAGCCTTCAGCGACAGAGGCCACCAAAAAGTCGCGTGAACGACCTTGGTATTGTTCATTAAGAACGGCCCCTAAGAGTAAACCTTTACCGCGTACTTCTGAAAAAACATGATATTTTTCATTGATTTTGTTCAAACCATCACGCAATAACTGCTCGCGATGTTTTACGCCATCTAACACTTCAGGTGTGTTCACTACATCTAACACTGCATTACCGATAGCGCAGGCTAATGGGTTACCACCGTAGGTAGAACCGTGAGTGCCCACTTTTAAATGCTCGGCAATCTCAGCCGTTGTCAGCATAGCTGCGATAGGGAAACCACCACCGAGCGCTTTAGCTGTGGTTAAGATGTCAGGCACGATTTCAGTACCCATGTAAGCGTACAGTTCACCAGTACGGCCCACACCCGTTTGGACTTCATCAAAAATCACTAGTGCATTGTGCTTATTAGCCAGTTCACGCACGGCTTTCAAGAATGCAGGATCGGCATCGATAATACCGCCCTCGCCTTGCAGCGGCTCAAGCATGATGGCGCAAGTCTTGTCCGTCACTGCGGCTTCTAAGGCGGCAACATCGTTAAATGGCAGGTGAGTAATACTCTGCGGCTTAGGACCAAAACCATCGGAATAGGCAGATTGTCCACCGACACTGACGGTGAAGAATGTACGGCCGTGGAAAGCTTTATCGAACGCTATGATTTCATCTTTCTCAACGCCATGTTTTTCTAAGGCATAACGACGGGCAAGTTTTAATGCGGCTTCGTTGGCTTCGGCGCCAGAGTTGGCAAAATACACTTTGTCGGCAAACGTGCTATTAACTAATTTAGTCGCTAATGCTAAGGCTGGCTCATTCGTCATTACGTTTGACAGATGCCATAATTTTTCACCTTGTGTCTTTAGGGCATTCACAAGGGCTGGATGACAGTGACCTAAGCAATTTACCGCAATACCGCCAGCAAAATCGATAAACTCGTTGCCCTCTTGGTCCCAAACTCGGCTTCCTTCGCCACGAACAGGGATCACGGCAGCAGGCGCATAATTAGGCACCATCACTGCGTCAAACTGGGCACGGTCCAACTTCATATCAACGCTCATTCTTCTTCGTCCTTTGTGTTTGTTTAACGGCGCCTTGCACCGTCAGAGTCCCATAGGTATCTTTATCTAGAGTTAGTGATACTGGGATTGCTTGTGTCTATTAATAACCATTATTAGCGAAAATGTGATCAAAATACCAGTTTTTCACAAACATCAATCCACGCACTTCCACCCAAAGTGCATAAAGATTGCAGTTTAAGAACTATACAAGCGGTTAAGCCCATGGCTTGCAGCATAATTAGTCAGAAAAAAAGTTATTTGCCCCTCATTTTGCTAGCTATTCACTGAATGTGAATAACTACACCATTTTAACGAATCAAGTGTGAAAGCACAAAATGGCCAATTTTCGACCTCACTTCAAGGGCTTCGGGCAATAAATTGAACAAGGGAAACACATGGGGCATGTTAGGGTAAAAGCAGCCCGTTATCTCACCACCACAGGCTTTTATTTGGGCGACTAAACGTTCAGAATCCTGTAATAATAACTCCCGCGTACCCGCAATCACTAAGATAGGCGGCAGGTCTGCCAAGTTCCCCTGTAAGGGGGAAACTTTTGCCGACATAGGATCGGCCCCCGCAAGATAAGCGCCACGTAAGCGCAGCAATGCCTCTATGGTGAAGAAGGGATCGTCGGCTGCGAGTATCAACTCAGTATCCCCCGTAAGAGCTAAGTCTAACGCGGGCGATAGTAAGATACAGGCGGTCGGTAAAGGCAGGCCTAAACGCTTTAATTCCAGCAACAAACTCAGTGCTAAATTGCCGCCTGCCGAGTCACCCATGAGGATCAAATTCTCCGTGCCTTTCAGCTCAATTAACCGTCTATAGGCTTCAAGTACATCATCAAATGGCGCGGGGAAAGGATACTCAGGTGCGAGACGATAATCCGGAATATAAGCATCTAATTGACAACGCTGGCAGATATCTGCGACCAGTCTTGCATGGGCATGGGGCGTTTTAAAACAGAAGCCTCCGCCACGGATATAAAATAGATTTCCAAGGCGAGGAGGTTCGTTGAGAAGCACATAATGTAACAAGTTTGAGTGTTGTAAGGGGATGGTAGCGCTGACTAACTTATCCGGCCAAGGGAGCCAGCGTCTATCAAGCTCAAGCAACTTTTCACGCACTTGCGCTAAGGGCATTTTGGCCTGTCCACGACTGATGGATGGCCTAGCGACATAGGATAAAATGGTATTTAGTACAGATGCTTGCCAGCTTGGCATATCCCTTCCTCTACTTAAACGCCGCAATCATGGCGCTACGTAGCAGACCGTGGATTACAGCAGATCTAACTTCCTATAGTTTTGTGCTTTTAAGCGCAGTACTTCTTGCTCAGTTAACTCATAATAATCAAACATTAAGCGCTTTTCTTGGGGATCGATTTGACGCATTTCTTCGAGTAATACCACCTTAGCATAACAGTTTGCCCGCGCGACTAATGCCGACAGAGGCGACAATTCTCGATAACTTAAGGTTTGGTCTAACTCCTTTAACAACCGAGTTAAGGGACTCGCTTCAAACTTAAGTAACTCTAATAATTGCCAATTAAGTTTAAGACCATGGTTTAACACTTGTTCAAACACGGCCTTAGCAGGAAACTCAGTGGCAATCACCGCATCATACACTTCCTTATCACGGCTGCTACTGGCTTCTCTTATCCAAGATCCCCATGTTTGGTCGAATAAACGGGCACTTAAACTCAATACAACGGATGTGCCTAACTGATTAAGTAAGGCACTACTATAAACCAAGGCTGAGTCAGTATTATGAAGCTGAGCTAAAGCATTTGCCGCTATGCCACTGACTATGCTGTAGCGCCATAATTTACGAGTAGTCCATAACAACTTAGCATTGCCACTAGGAAGCCAATTTCGCAAACAAAAGTAAGGGATAATGGTGCGAAGGTTTTCGATACCGATGTAATTCATCACTAATTTGATATCAGTGACCCGCACATCTGAGCTCTGAGACCGGCGAGCGCGAAAAGATGGGCTGTTGACCATGTTGGTTAAGTCGCGGCACAACCAACTTAAGTTACTGATCAGTGGTCTTAATCGCGTTGCATCGAGATTTTTTGCCAGCAATAATTCCAGCAAGAGGATTTGCGACTCATTGATATCTGACTTAGCCAGAACAGATTCAGGGGACGCGAGTTGATGCTCGATGGCGTTAATGACAGTTTCATGCAACTGGCTCGATACGGCTTCAAACACTTCTTTAGCTTTAATTTGTTTCATCAAACGCACCAAAATCGCTTCGCGTTCAACATCTAACTTATTTGCATCGGCCTCTAATTCAAGGTCGAGTTCATCCAAAAGAGTCGGGCTCGCTTTTTGCTTTCCGAGGATCAATTGTTGATAGAGTCTATGTTCTATCTCTATAATTTTGCCGGGTCTTACACCGCCCGCAACCGAAATCGCCACTATAAATCTTTCCTATATCGCTAATGCCCGAGTGACGTCAACACAATCAAACTCTCAAAATCATTACAATTTCAGCACATACACTTAATCTTAGCAATAATGCAAAGTCGCAGAACGCAAACAAAGAGTTATATCGGATATTTCCTAGTCAGTTACCCAATAAAAAGGCCTCGACTAGGAGACCTTTAAAAGAAATCGAACTGAATTATTTAAGTTCTTGTTCAAATAACTTATAGATGCGGCGGTATTCATCTAACCAGCTAGAAGGTTGACGGAAACCATGGGGCTCAACAGGATAAATCGCCATTTCAAAGGTTGGTTTTTCCAGTTCAATGAGGCGCTGTACCATACGCACACTGTCTTGGAAGAAAACGTTGTCGTCCATTACGCCACTCATGATAAGCAGTGGTTTAGTTAATCCTTGGGCATGCTCAATAGGAGAGCTGCGCTCATAGGCGATAGGATCGACATCAGGCGTATTTAAGATATTAGAGGTATAAGGCGCATTATAATGTGCCCAGTCCGCCACAGGACGCAATGCAGCTCCAGCTTGGAACAAGTCCGGCGCGGTAAACAAAGACATGAAGGTTAAGAACCCACCGTAAGAGCCACCATAAGTACCGACACGCTTAGTATCGACATGGGTATGAGTCGCCATCCACGTTACGCCATCCTTTAAGTCTTCCACTTCTGGATGACCCATATTGCGATAAATAGCGGTGCGCCAATCTCGGCCGTAACCTTTAGAGCCACGGTAATCCATGTCCATCACAACATAACCTTGTTGAGTCAGCAGGTTGTGGAACATAAACTCGCGAAAATAACCGCTAAAACCATAATCGGCATTCTGCAGATAACCTGCGCCGTGATTGAAAATAACCGCAGGATATTTCTCAGCGCGGGACTTATCATAGCCTTGCGGCAGATAAACTCGAGCGTACACATTGCCAGCACCATGATTTGAAGGTACAGCTACCACTTCTGGCGCTTGCCATGGGTAATTTTTGAAGGCATCACTGGTATAAGACGTCAGCTGCTTTAACTCGCCGCCAATGGGTTGAACATAGAGTTCATTAGGCTGTGTGCGGCGTGAGGCATTGAGTAATAGCTGAGTGCCATCGGGGCTTAAGCTGTAATCTAAGTTGCCATCCCACTGGGTTAGTTGCTCATTTTTACCTGTGGCAAGATTCACGCGGTGAACGTTATAAATGCCGGGGTGACTCTGGTTCGCTTTGTAATAGATGTAATTGGCATCCGGTGACAGCGTAATATCACTCACCACAAACTTGCCTTGGGTTAACGCACGCGGCTTTTCGCCTTGAGCTTTAATATAAAGCTGCGAATAACCGGACTCTTCTGACAAGTAATACAAGGTATCCGTATCCGGTAACCAACCGAATTGGTTGTAGTCGTAATTCACCCATGCATCATCATGCAAACGATGTTCGGTAATGAATTTACCCTTAGCAAGATCGACACTGGCGATCCAGCGATCTTTGTTATCGGTGGCTTCTAGCATCAGGGCTAATTTATTTTCCGACTCATGCCATTGAATCGCACTCTGAGTCCAGCCCCAATCCTGCATCAACTGAATTTTACGTGGCGATTTAGTGCTTTGATAAGTTTCGCCTTTCGCTTTAGCATTTTCAGCTTTCACTTTGGCTAGCACATCTTCATCAAAACCAGTAAGGCCCTCGATTGTGATATCGACTTTTTTATGTTGGTTTAAATCAAGCACAACAAAACGTTGCCCTGGTGGCGTATCTTCAGCCACGCGCGCGCGCACTGGCACTGGGTCGATATAACCTTCGCTACCTAAGTAATTAGGCATGATGTCGTGTTCGCTGCTACCTGTGTAATTTTTATCTGTAAGCGCGACTAAAATATAGCGGCCATCGGGTGATAAACTCAGCTCTGACACCACTTCGCTATCGCCTAAATACCAAGTGCTGGCGGCGAGCGTTGGATCGTTTTTTTGTAATTCATCTTGGTACTGCGCTTTAGCTTTAGCATTTTCTTGCTGCAGCGCTACATACTGAATCAATCTGTGCTGTTGTTTCGCAATATAAGACGTCGGCTCTTTTACACCTTCTGGCGCTTTCGCCATTTTAATTTCAGCAAGTTGCTCGACTAAGCCTGAATCTTGATGAATTTGGAAAACATTGTCGCCCTGCCAATAGGCAATATCGCCATTATTGAGATAACGCACACCATCGATGGCGGTGCGCTGGCGAGTCAATTGGCTGATCTTACCCGTGCTTAATTGCTTAACAAAAATGTTGCCTTGATATAGGTAAGCCTTGTGGGACTTAGTGCGATCAAACACACCAAACTGCTGATCTGCGGCATGTAACTTATCGAGAGCTAGCTCGACGGCGCGACTGTCATTGATGCCTTGCTGATAATAGCTACGCAGAGGTGAAGCACTCGCTTGGCGGGCAAACAGCACGCTTTGGCTATCGTCGCTCCAGTAAGCCTCTTTGGCAAAGATCCCCATCCAATCAGGATTTGCCATAATTTGATTAAGCGTAAGCGCCTGTGAAACTTGTGGCGGTTGGGCTAAGGGAACTTGGAATGCTGGCGGAGCTATTACGGGAGTTGCAGTTTCAGTCGATGTCGCTGCGCACCCTGCCAATACGGCAACCGCTAACGCACTAAAACCCAAATTTCGCATTACGCTTCTCATTTATCCTTCCTTTTATTGTTATCGCAATGGCTAAATGACCCAGTCTACTTATCTGCTGGTTTCGCCTATTCGCGTAGTTTTGCGGCAGTTATAGCATAGTTAATCGCTAAACTTGCTTAAAAGAAGGATAAATCTTGTAACAGAAATTGATAGTGTGGAGAGTTTTTAAGGCGAGGAAATTATACGGACACAGCCGGTTGCGCTAAAAAATTGGCTAACAGTTCGAGACCTTGCTCGGTGAGAATTGATTCGGGATGAAATTGCACCCCATAAAGCGGTAAGTCTTGATGGCTCATGGCCATGATTTCTCGGCCGTGAATTGCATCGTCAAACCAAGCATCGAGTACAAAACCTTCAGGCACAGCATCAACCAGTAACGAGTGATAACGTGTCACGGTTAAAGGCTGATTTAATCCCTTAAATAACCGCTGTCCAGTGTGCGTAATTGCACTGACCTTGCCGTGCATCACCCGTTCGGCACGCACGACATTGGCACCAAAAACCTGTGCCATCGCTTGATGTCCCAAACAGACACCTAAGATTGGCATGCGCGCAGCAAAATGCTCAATCGCCGCAAGGGAAATCCCCGCCTCATTGGGAGTGCAAGGGCCGGGCGAAATCACCAAATGACTAGGCGAAAGCGCCTCGATGTCGGCGATGCTAATTTCGTCATTACGCTTAACCACTATCTCTTGCCCTAGCTGCTGAAAATACTGCACTAAGTTAAAGGTGAAAGAGTCGTAATTATCGATCATTAGCAACATACAAGATCCATTGGTCTAAATGGGTAAAGGTAACGCATATCTAACGGATGAATGCGGGCGCAAATGCTATCACACCTTGTACTTAAGGTTTAACCAATTACGGCGATAAAATACAGCGACAAAAAAGCCAGTCATTAGACTGGCTTAGTTTTTAAAACGACTTGGGCATTTCACCACAGTTATTTAACCACAGTTAAATGACTGCGACGCTTAGGAGGCTCATCTGTCGGTTCAAACGCTTTATCTGTTGTTTCAACAACGGATAAAGATGAATCGACTTCATCGTCCATCAGATAAGCATCTTCGATATCGAAGACAGTGCCAGCACCGTTTTCACGGGCATAAATAGCGACAATCGACGCCATTGGCAACATCACCTGCTGAGGAACACCACCAAAACGCGCATTGAACTCCACACACTCATTGCTAATTTGCAAATTGCCCACTGCGCCAGCAGCAATATTCAACACTATCTGGCCATCCTTCACGTATTGCTGCGGTACTTGAGTGCCTTCAACAAAGGCATCAACCACAACGTGAGGAGTCAATTGGTTGTCCATCAACCAATCATAGTAAGCCCTTAGTAAATAAGGACGATTTGGAGTCAAAGGTTTCATTACATACCCATGCGCATTTCGCGTTCGGCTTCAGTTAAAGAAGCTTTAAACGATTCACGCTCAAAAATACGTGTCATATACGCTTTGATATCTTTAGCTACACGGCTATCTAGCTCAATACCTAATACAGGTAAGCGCCACAACAATGGGCCAAGGTAGCAATCCGCTAGACCAAATTCTTCGCTCATGAAGTAAGGCACTTCACCGAAGATAGGCGCAATTGCGGTCAGGCTTTCAGTCAACTCTTTACGAGCCGCTTCAACACGATCACCTTTACGGATACGGTCAACGAGCGAATACCAGTCAGTATCGATGCGATGCATCATCAAACGGCTTTGGCCGCGAGACACTGGATAAACTGGCATCAAAGGCGGATGAGGAAAACGCTCATCCAAATATTCCATGATAATGCGTGATTCGTATAAAACGAGTTCACGGTCTACCAAAGTTGGCACTGAGTTATATGGATTTACTTCGAGTAAATCCTCAGGCATTTCGTTAGGGTCGACCTGTAAAACATCAACAGTAACCCCTTTCTCAGCTAACACGATACGTACTTGATGGCTATACAGATCATCAGCACCTGAAAACAGTGTCATGATAGAGCGTTTGTTGGCAGCAACAGCCATTGATACCCTCCAGAATCGAAATAAAACAAAAGTAAACGAGGGGCAAAGCCCCCCGTTTACACTATGCGGATATTACATTTTACCCGTTATTGGTGCCTAGTGTACATCTTTCCAATACTCTTTCTTCAAGAGGTAGGCCACAATAAAGAATATAAATAGGAATCCGAGTACCCACCAGCCCATAGCTTGACGCTCTAGCTTAACAGGTTCAGCCGAATAAACTAAGAAGCCAGTGATATCACGTACTGCTTGGTCGTATTCTTCCGCATTCAATTTACCGCCAGTCACCACAATAGTGCCATCTTCTTGTTTAACTGGTGTGCCTTGTAACTCTTCGAGTACATGTGGCATACCAACAGATGGGAATACTGTGTTATTCACACCAAATGGGCGACTTGGATCTTTATAGAAGCCTTTCAGATAGGAATAAACCCAATCTTCACCACGCACGCGAGCAACTAAAGTTAAGTCTGGCGGTGTAGCACCAAACCATTTAGCAGCATCTTTAGGTGGAATAGCGTTTTGCATCAACTCACCAATTTTAGCATCGGTGAACATATACTTATTACGCATATCATCCGCAGAGATACCGATATCGGTCGCTACACGTTCATAACGTTGATACTGAGTGCTGTGGCAACCAGAACAGTAATGTTGGAACAGGTCCACACCACGCTCTAAAGAAGCTTTATCATGCAGATCAACATTGGCATCTTCTAAATGAATTTTATGTCCGCTCGCGGCCATAGCCAACGTCGGCAACAAGGTAACTAATGCAATCAATAATTTTTTCATTAGTGTGTCAACCTCGCTGGAACAGGTTTAGTTTTTTCATTCTTGCTGTATACCCACAGCGCAACAAAGAAACCAAAGTAAGTAAAAGTAAATACCTGTGCAACTATCGTCAGTGTCGGCGTAGCTGGAACTACACCCAAGTAACCTAACACTATGAATGAAATTGCAAATTGAGCAATGTTCAGCTTATGCAGCGTACTACGGTAGCGAACTGACTTCACTTTACAGCGATCTAACCAAGGCAATACGAACAGTACTGCAATCGACAGACCCATCATTATCACGCCACCCAATTTATCAGGCACTGCACGTAAAATGGCGTAAAAAGGAGTGAAGTACCAAACGGGTGCAATGTGTTCAGGTGTCTTCATCGAGTTAGCCGCTTCAAAGTTTGGCTTTTCAAGGAAGTAACCACCGCCTTCAGGAATAAAGAACAACACATAGCAGAACACTATCAGGAAGCCCGCGACGCCCATGATGTCTTTTACAGTGTAATATGGGTGGAATGGAATACCGTCAACTGGCCAGCCATTTTCGTCTTTGTTCTTCTTGATTTCGATACCGTCAGGGTTGTTAGAACCCACTTCATGCAGCGCAATTAAGTGTAAAAACACGAGTACGACTAATACTAGCGGCAGAGCAATAACGTGCAGCGCAAAGAAACGGTTCAGCGTTGCGCCAGAGATCACGTAGTCACCACGGATCCACAGGGTTAAGTCGTCACCAATAACTGGAATCGCACCGAACAGAGAGATAATTACCTGCGCGCCCCAATATGACATTTGACCCCATGGCAGCAAATAACCCATAAAGGCTTCGGCCATCAGCACGAGGAAAATTAACATACCGAACAGCCACAGTAGTTCTCTAGGCTTCTGATATGAACCGTAAATTAAACCACGGAACATGTGCAGATAGATCACAACGAAGAAGGCTGATGCACCCGTTGAGTGCATATAACGCAGTAACCAACCGTATTCAACATCACGCATTATGTATTCAACAGAGGCAAATGCGCCTTCTGCTGTTGGTACATAGTTCATCGTCAACCAGATACCTGTCAGTAATTGGTTAACCAATACCAACATCGCTAGCGAACCGAAAAAATACCAAAAGTTAAAGTTAGTTGGCGTAGCGTACTGGCCCACGTGACGGTTATAAGTCGCCGTCATTGGGATACGCGCATCAATCCAATTAATTAAATTCTTAACCATTACGCCACTCCTTTATCTACACCGATAATCACGGTGCCATCATCAACGTATTGATGTGGAGGGATAACTAGGTTCAATGGAGCAGGTACGCCTTGGAAAACGCGACCAGCCATATCGAACTTAGAGCCATGACATGGACAGAAGAAACCAGAAGTGACACCTTCAACTTGCTCACCAAATGAATCTGGCAAATAAGTAGGTGAACATCCGAGGTGGGTACAAATACCGACAGCAATAAAATACTCTGGCTTGATTGAGCGCAAAGGATTTGTTGCATAATCAGGCTGCTGCATCTCAGCAGAAGCAGGATCTCTTAACTTATCATCATGTGTTGGCAGTTCATTGATCACAGCATCTGTGCGACGGACAACCCATACAGGTTTTCCACGCCACTCAACACGGATCAGCTGACCTGGCTCTACTTTACTGATATTTACTTCGACCGGTGCACCTGCAGCTTTCGCTTTGGCACTCGGATTCCATGACTTGATGAAAGGAACCGCTACAGCGACGGCACCAGCACCACCTACTACGGCGGTTGCGGCTGTCAGGAATCTGCGACGTCCGGTATCGACTGGCGCATTGCTCATCCACTTATCTCCCAGAGGGTGTTGGAATTTTTATATTTCAAAGACTTTCAGCCCTTAGTCATCACTAGGGTCAAAAATCGAAGTTTGAAGCGGGGCTCATTATAGCTAAAAATTAGAAGCAGATCATAGTGAAAACACTCAAGTAAGTTAGGGAGATTGCGTGTTTTTTAAAAAAAGCCTAAAAAAGACCCAACTATTAACCCATTTTAATTCATTTGGATCATATTTTAAGCTTCTTGTCTGTGACATCGGCATAAAGCATGCATCGCTAATATAAATTAGCCCAGACTTTTCAAACTAAGTTAACAATCGCCAGATAAAAAAATAGGCCCTGAGTAACAGGACCTATTAAATCAATACTTTTAATGCATTACTTCTTAGGTGCAGTGCTCTTCATATACTTGAAGAACTCGCTATCAGGCTCTAACACCATAATATCGGACTTGCCTGAGAAGCTTGCTCGATAAGCCTCTAAGCTACGAACAAAACCGAAGAACTCAGCATCTTTGTTGTAAGCATCAGAATATATCTTCGCTGCTAACGCATCCCCTTCACCTCGAATGGTTAAGGCTTTACGTTCAGCTTCGGCAATCTTCACCGTCACATTAGCATCTATTGTTGCACGAATAATTTCAGACTGTTCTTTACCTTGCGCTCTATGCTCTTTTGCCACAGCTTGACGCTCTGCACGCATACGCTGGTAAATACTGTTACTGACGTTAGCCGGTAGATTGATTTGCTTTACACGCACATCAACAACTTCAATACCTAAGTCTTTTGCACTTTCTGAGGCATTGGATAACGCATCATTTTGCAGTTCATCACGCTTACCAGAAACAATCTCTCTGATAGTGCGACGACCAAACTCTGTGCGTAAATCGTTGTTGATCTTACGTTGTAATAGCGATTCTGCATTCGACTTAATACCACCGTTTGTAGACAGGTAATATTTTTCGAAATCCATAATGCGCCACTTCACATAGGAATCGACCATAAGGTCTTTCTTCTCTGAAGTCACAAAACGATCAGCTGCACCATCAAGTGTTTGAATACGAGCATCGAGTAATTTTACTTTATCGATCACAGGCACTTTCATGTGCAGGCCTGGGCCGTAGACGCGGGTGACTTGCTTACCGTCAACGTCGTCTTTTAAAATTTCACCGAAACGCGCCACAATAGCGCGCTCGCCTTCATTCACCACCATTAAAGATGACAAACCAATACCTAAGAGCACGGCGATAAGAATAACGCTTAATCTACCCATGGATTACTCCCTCCCTTGGCGAGTACGATCATCGCGGGATGGACGTCCACTCAAAGGCTCATTCGCGCGAGTCGTTGATACAGATGAAGAATTAACATTTTGCTGTGGCTTAGCTTCCAGCTCATTTGTCGCAGGCTTCTGCTGAATTAACTTATCTAGCGGTAGGTACATTAAGTTGCCGTTGTTCTTAGCATCAATCAGCACTTTATTCGTATCTGTCATCACTTGCTGCATTGTATCAAGATACAAACGCTTACGAGTCACTTCAGGCGCAGCTTGATACTCTGGTAATAACAACTCAAAACGAGCCACTTTACCGCGAGCTTCTAAGACTTCACGCTCTTTGTAAGCATTCGCTTGTTGCGCCATACGTTCAACTTCACCACGAGCTTTTGGTTCAATTTCACGGGCATAAGCTTCAGCTTCACGAATAAAACGTTGTTCATCTTCTTGGGCAGAAATCGCATCATCGAAGGCGTCTTTCACTTCTTCTGGCGGACGTGCCGGTAAGAAGTTAACGTCAACAACAGCAAGACCCAATTTGTACGGTTCAAGAATGCGCTCTAACTCTTTCCACGTATCGCGACGAATAGCATCACGGCCCGTAGTCAGAATATCATCCATCTTGTTATGTCCAATGACATAACGCAGTGCACTGTCAGTCGCTTCACGCAAACTGGCGTTCGCATCGACGGCACTAAATAGATATGAGTAAGCATCTAAAATACGATACTGAACATCAAGCTCAACTTTCACGACGTTTTCATCGGATGTCAGCATGCTACCAGACGCAGGAATAGAGCGAACCGATTGAATGTCGACGGGATAAATTTGGTCGATAAATGTGGCTTTCCAATGAAGTCCAGGACCAATTTCGCCAGCGTGTTTACCAAATCGCAGTGCCACACCACGCTCAGCTTCTTTAATTGTATAAAAACCCGAAAGTCCCCAAACAACTACAGCAACAGCAAGAATGATGATTAGGCTAAACGAACTAAAAGACTGGCCAGAGCCATTTCCTTTGCCGCCAAAGCGCTTTGAAAGATTACGAAAAACCTCGTCAAGGTCCGGTGGTCCTTTGTCGTTACCACCTTTATTTCCCCAAGGATCATTACCCTTGTTACCGGGCTCGTTCCAAGCCATTTAGCACTCCATAAGTGGATGAAATAAATTAGATTATTAACAAACAGCCTCATCTATCGAATCTTCGAAGATGAAGGTTTCTAACTCACCCTGACTCTGTTTTGTTAATCGGCGCCAATCGGCGTCCGATAAACGAACAGACAAAATACAGTTCCCCAGATCGTCGTACTCTTTCTGCTGTATCGCATCCAGTCGATAAAACTGGCCAAGATAATGTCCAGCAGTTGCCGGAATTCTAAGTGTTAGCTCTTTAATCACCTCACCAATAAGCTCAGTGATGGCTTTCAAGAGCAAATCAAATCCTAAACGCTTCTGTGCTGACACCCAAACTCGAACGGGTTTGCCTATGTCGTTATATTCAATTCTTGGCGTCACATCTTCGAGTAAATCGATTTTGTTACAGACCACGAGTTGCATGACTTCATCGGCTTGGATGTCTTTCAGTACAGATTGAACCTGATCAAAATTATCCGCCATGTTTTCATCTGCACAATCAACTATGTGTAGTAATAACTCAGCTTGCCTTGTCTCTTGTAAGGTTGCCTTAAATGCAGCAACGAGATCATGGGGCAAATGACGAATAAACCCGACAGTATCCGCTAATATCACGGCACCATCAGGTAAATCTAACTTTCTTAGCGTAGGATCGAGTGTGGCAAATAGCTGATCTGCAGCATAAACATCAGATGATGTTAGGGCATTAAACAGCGTTGATTTACCCGCGTTTGTGTAGCCGACTAATGAAACTGTCGACAAATCACTACGCTTACGTGCACGTCGACTCTGTTCACGTTGCTTATCAACTCGCTCTAAGCGTTTGTTGATATTTTTAATCCGTCCTCTGAGCAAACGTCTATCGGTTTCGAGCTGGGTTTCCCCTGGACCACGTAAACCAATACCGCCCTTTTGCCTTTCAAGATGCGTCCAACCACGGATCAGGCGAGTCGACATATGGCGCAATTGCGCTAGCTCCACCTGTAACTTACCTTCGTGAGTTCGCGCTCTTTGGGCAAAAATATCGAGAATAAGTGTCGTACGGTCGAGCACTCGACACTGACACACTTGCTCAAGATTACGCTCTTGGGCTGGACTCAATGCATGATTAAAAATCACCACATTGGCTTCAGTCGCCGCCACTAATGCAGCTAACTCTTCGGCTTTACCAGAACCCACAAAAAATTTGCGATCCGGTGAACGTCGACTTCCAGTAATCACCCCGACTGATCTTGCCCCAGCTGATTCTACTAATAGCTGCAGCTCGACTAAATCTTCTCGGCGTTCCTCATCGGAAAAGTCGATATGGACAAGAACCGCAGTTTCTCCCGCCTCATAACGATCAAACAAGAAGCAAACTCCTCAGATAATACTTATTCGCCACTAGGCGCATCATCTTGAGCACCATATCCGCCTTGGGCATTTTGGTGACCAGTAACGTTGAATGGGCGTGCTGGCACGACAGTAGAAATAGCGTGTTTATAAACCATTTGGCTCACTGTATTTTTCAACAGAATGACAAATTGATCAAACGACTCTACCTGTCCTTGGAGTTTAATGCCGTTAACCAAGTAAATTGATACAGGAACGCGCTCGCGACGCAATGCGTTCAAAAATGGGTCTTGTAAAGATTGCCCCTTAGCCATTTTATTATTTCCTTTTTAATTTATATAAAATAAATCGATATCAGTGATAGTTTTTTGTTTAGTTTTAGTATTATACAGCAAGGGCTAATAAGCTAGCGGCATTGACGCATAAGTATAACTAAATTCCCCTCAGCACCACTTTCAAGCCAATTCAACTCTGGCCAACTCCGCAACCATGTTAATTGACGCTTAGCCAATTGCCTAGTAGCAGCAACCGCTTTTTCGACCATAGTATCATAGTCAAACTCACCATCTAGGTATTGCCAGCACTGTCGATAACCGACACAACGCATTGAAGGCAAGTCTAAATGCAAGTCTCCGCGGGCTTTTAGCTCTGTGACTTCCTCAATAAAGCCCTGTTTGAGCATAATCGCAAAACGTTGCGCTATTAAGTCATGTAACACTTTGCGCTCGCGCGGTGCAATAGCAAACTGCACTACGTCATAAGGCAAGGGAGCTGACTTGGTCTGAGTCAACTCAGTCATGCTCTTGCCGCTTATTCTATAGACTTCCAGCGCTCTTGAAAGTCTTTGTGGATCATTAGGATGAATTCTTTCTGCCGACACGGGATCTATCTCCCTTAATTGGTCATGCAGTGCTTCCCATCCCTTTTCATCCGCCTCCGCTTGGATCTCGGCCCTAATGGCGTCGTCCGCACTCGGCAAAGGTGACAAACCTTCGAGTAACGCTTTGAAATACATCATGGTTCCGCCAACTAATACTGGCGTTTTCCCCATGCTGACAATCTCTTCTATCTGGGCTATTGCATCGGCTCTAAAGTCGGCTGCCGAATAGCTTTCACTGGGATCACGAATATCAATTAATCTGTGCGGCCCACGAGCCAGTTCGTCTGCTGAAGGCTTGGCACTGCCAATGTCCATACCACGATAAATTAATGCCGAATCGACCGAAATGATTTCACAGTTATGCTTTTCGGCCAATTCTAATGCTAAAGCTGTCTTACCTGAGGCCGTTGGCCCCATCAAAAATAACACTTTAGGCTGTAATTCTTTATTCACTTGCTTGCTCTTCTAGCCACGATTGCCAAGGTAAGAATATCGCTTTGTTGGCAATAAGCTGTTTTTTCTCTTCAGCTAACTGCGAAAATGCTGCCCAGACTTCTGGTGCCGAAACGAATCCCGTTAAACTGTGTTTTGCCAACCAAAATGCCAATGCGCTCGGCGCAGGTGTTTCAAAACGTAGCGATTGTAGCCACTCAGGGATCACTTTGGCTAACTGGCTCTCTCTGATATATGGGGGCACTTTTTTAATAATCAACTGCTGGTAACGAATTGTTAGTTCTAAACCTAATTGGCGGATCAGCGTGTCGTGTTCAGTGAGCACAGCCTGCCAATCCGCATCAGCCGCGACAGACACTGGCATCAATAAAGGCTGACCAATTAACCCCGTCGCTAGTTTAGCTTCAATCTCTTGGCATCGCGTCGCCAATGCTACTGATTTTATTGATAATAGACTGAGTTTATCTTCCGACGTCATCACCCAATATTGCCCATCTAATATCGATGGCATAGGTAACACAGACTGATAATCTTGATCTTTTACACTGTAAGAAGGGGTTTGCAGTAAAGCACCATAACTTGCTATTGCCGCCTTTGACGGTAATTCAGTACGTTGTCGAGATTCACCTGCAGAATAACTGCCACGGCTGCTGTCCCTTGGCGTTGTCATGCTGCCAAAAGCATTGGTTTGAGTGCCAAAACTGGCGCCTTCTCGTCCTGCGACTAGAGACTTTACTTGAACTGCAGGGGCTACTGAATCTTGAGCAGACTCAAGTGTATCAGTTTGCGCATTAACTAGAGCTGAGTCAGCGCCAAGTGCAAAAGGAGCAGATATTTCAGCTGCGCTTGTTGGGGCATCCACAAACACATCTTCAACCTCACCCAAAGAACTAGAGTGAACGAAGTTGAGCTCTCCTGCTTCTTCCAGCGCCGATTGCAATGCTTGCAGAATATAATCATGCACATAGCGACTCTGATGGAATCGCACCTCATGCTTAGCAGGATGCACGTTAACATCCACTTGATGGGGATCGATATCCAACATCAGCACGTAGCCGGGTTGTTCAATTTCTGCTTTTTGAGCAAAGGCTTGACGCACTGCATGATTGACCAAGCGATCACGGATAAGGCGTCCATTGACATAAAAGTAATGGGTATCGCTGATAACCGGTGACCAAGGTGACTGCAAATAACCACTGAGACGCAAATCATCGTGTTGGCATTCAATCTTAAGCGCTTGCTCGGCAAATGGACGGCCACACACTTGCGTCAAACGCTGTAAATACTGGGCTTCATTCATGGCAGGACGATAATTACGTACTGTCTTGCCGTTATGCGTCAGCGTGAAATGGATATCCCCACGCACTAATGCAATGCGCTTTAACCATTCATCGATATGGGTAAATTCGGTTTTGTCACTCTTTAAAAAGCGTCTGCGAGCCGGTGTATTAAAGAATAAATCCACCACTTCAATCGTCGAACCTACTGGATGCGCGGCAGGCATCACTTTAACTGCCATGTCGGCACCTTCAGCATGGGCTTGCCACGCTTCGGTTTGCTCAGCCGTGCGTGACGTTAAAGTTAAACGTGAGACTGAGCTGATACTGGCTAGCGCTTCACCACGGAAACCAAAACTAAGGATCGCTTCAAGATCGTCTAAAGTGTGTAACTTTGAGGTCGCATGGCGCGATAAGGCTAGCGCGAGTTCATCTTTAGGTATGCCAGATCCGTTATCGCGAATTTTAATCAGCTTGCTACCGCCTTTGTCGATTTCAATATCGACTCGGCTCGCTCCTGCGTCGAGGCTATTCTCGACCAATTCTTTGACTACGGAAGCGGGTCTCTCAACCACTTCCCCCGCCGCAATTTGGTTGGCTAATTGCGGAGGCAGGATCTGAATGCCCATCATGCTTTCCTATTTAACTCTGGGGTATGACTAGCGTTTGCCCTAACTGCACCACATCGGACTTCATTCCATTCGCTTGTTTGATGCTGGACATTGGCACACTGTAACGTTGCGCGATTGCAGATAAAGATTCTCCGCGACGGACCTTATGTTTAACCTTTGTCGATACCGCATCGCCAACATAGGCTGTAGGTGTTCTTTCAGTTGGCGTTCTTTCTGCTGATGCTTTTGCTGTGGTTTTGGCCGGCTTAGCACTGCTAGAGCTTCCTCCCCTTCTTTGGGCAAGCAAAGTATCCGCTGGCGGATTGTTGTGATAGTAACGGCTCACCCCCTTATAAATAGCATTGGCAATGCTCTCTTGATGGCGACTACTCGACAGTAAACGCTCTTCTTTAGGGTTTGAAATAAAGCCCGTTTCAACCAATATTGAAGGAATATCCGGTGACTTCAGCACGGCTAAACTCGCGGACTCAGGGCGACTTTTATGCAATTGAGTCACGCCACCTAAATCTTTTAAAATATCCCCCGCAACAGAATGGCCAATTGCCATCGAACTGTTCATTGACATATCGAGCAGCGTCATAGCCAAATACTGTTCATTATCCGTGTTTTGAATAATCTCACCCGCGCCGCCCAGCAACTCAGAGTGTTTCTCTTTTTGCTCTAACCAACGACCAATTTCACTATTAGCACGACGCATTGATAGCACCCATACGGAGGCGCCACGTGGATTGGGCGAGGTAAAGGCATCCGCATGGATAGAAATCAGCAGATCTGCCTTACTGTTGCGCGCCAGTTCAGAGCGTTTATTTAAATTCACAAAATAATCACCAGTACGGATCATCACAGCACGCATGCCTGGCGTGTCATTGATTTTGCTGGAAACACGTCTGGCGATTTCTAGGGCGACCTTTTTTTCATAAACACCAGAAGGACCAATGGAGCCAGGATCGTCGCCACCATGACCCGCATCAATAGCAATGACAATATCGCGGGATGATTGCGCCGCTTGGGTGACAGTTTTAACGGGTGTAGATGACACGATAGCCGTTGCCGTAGTTAACGTTTTATCTTCTAAATCAACCACTAGACGATTGCCATAGGGCGCAGTAACAGGCAAAGAAAACAAGCTTGCATTCAATGGTTTTACGAGATCGATCACTAAGCGCAAATCACCTTTAGTCGGTGACTTACTGATCCGCACGCCCTTAACTAACTTACTGTTGTTTTCAAGATTTTTAAGCACAACTTTAGCAGTGGTCTTTTTTAAATCCACCACTAAACGATTAGGGCCATCTAAAGAGAAATAGGTGTAATCAGGCACTCCACTCAAGTCAAACACGATTCGAGTTGACTCAGGCGCGGCCCAAATACGTACGCTTTCTAACTGATTAGCAGCATGGGCCGCCACAGAGAAAAAAGAACATAAAGAAAGAATAATAATTTGAAAATACGGGTTATTTTTTATCATTTTAGTTTTTATTTTATCGCTTTTAATAACTTTTCACCTGGCTCAGACAAGGCCTCTATACGTATTTCTCGCCCACTATTTTGATAACTTAAATGCATATGGACATCGGCAGCGGGCAGTAAACCCTCTCCCTTATCTGGCCATTCAACAATGCACAGACTCTTATCCGTAAAGTAATCACGGATCCCCATAAACTCGAGTTCTTCTGGATCGTTTAAACGATACAAATCAAAATGATAAACTTCGACATCTTCTAGCTCATATGGTTCAACTAAAGTGTAAGTCGGGCTTTTAACGGCACCTTTATGGCCCAATCCCTGAATTAAGCCACGACTCAGCGTCGTTTTACCGGCTCCTAAATCACCCGTAAGATACAGAGTCAAAGGCGCTTGGACATGGCGGGCTAATTTTTGCCCAACCGCAATAGTGTCGTCTTCGTTGTCTAAGAAAAAAGTTAACTCTGTCATATCCGCTTATATCACTGCTGTTATTGATGGAGAAGCGACTCAATCCTAAAAAGGCACAGGGCACATAACAAAGTCCAGCCCCGCTTGAGTCTCACATTCCGCCTAGAGTAAATCACTATTCACTAATTGGCGAATAAAAGGCATTAAATCGCTCGCTAACATACCCCGTTCTCCCTGTATTGCCGCAAGATCAGCGGCGCAACCATGTACGACTACGCCAAGCACAGTTGCCTGCATATTATCCATTCCCTGAGCCATGAGCGCGCCTATAATACCAGATAACACATCGCCACACCCACCACTGGCAAGCCCAGGGTTGCCGACTGGTGCCACTACCATTTGCTGACCATCAAAAATGACCGTTCCTGCGCCTTTTAGCAGTACAACACCGCCGTACTTTTGCTGTATCGCGCGAACAGCGGCAAATCTGTCCTGTTCAATATCGACCACGGTACAACCAAGTAAACGCGCCGCCTCACCCGGATGTGGTGTTAGTACCCAATTCGTTTGGCGCCTTGGTTCATTACTGAGCAAATTCAATGCATCGGCATCTAAAACACAAGGCTTATCGCTCAAGCCCACGGCTTTAAACAAATTATACCCCCAGTCATGCTTACCTAAACCAGGGCCAAGCACGATAACCTGCGCCCAACCAAGGCGCAGATACACTTCCATATCGACTAAATCACAACCCCAAAACATCAGTTCAGGACGGGAGACATTCACCGTCAGTTGATGCTCAGGTCGACTAATCACAGTGACTAATCCCGCGCCTGCACGTAGGCAAGCCTCACTTGCCAGTCTCACGGCGCCAGCCATGCCCATATCCCCACCAATTACAGTGACTTTGCCCGATTGGCCTTTATGGCTATCCCGTGCTCGGGCGGCAAAATAGTCCTTAAGAGTCTCTCTTCCTACTCTTTGTGCGCTCGCTTCAGTAAAGAAAGGCGTTAATCCTAAATCTGCAAATTCAAGCTCGCCACTGTAATGCCGCGCCTTACCCGTTAACACACCTTGCTTTACACCACCAAAACATAAGGTGATATCCGCCATCACAGCAACACCTGCTACGGCGCCTGTATCGGCAATGACTCCAGAGGGTAAATCAAGACTCAATACCCAAGCCGAATTGTCATTGATGGCACGGATATATTTAGCCATATCGTCGCGTACAGCATCACGCACCCCCGTACCTAACAGACCATCGACTATGATTTTCGCTGCGAGAATAGGTTCAACCTCTAACGGCAGTAATTTTCCACCTTCAGCAAGATAATGGGTCAATGCTTGCTGACACTCAGGCGTGCCTGCCGCTGACGTCATCATCACAGAAACGTCCATACCACTGGCACGGGCTAGACGGGCGCACACTAAAGCATCGGCACCATTGTTACCGCTGCCAGCAAGAATTAACACAGGTAAGACTTTGGAGCTATGTTTCGCTAAACACTCAAAAGCCGCCGCGCCAGCACGCTCGACCAATTCATAGAGACTAGATACTCCCTGAGACACTGCACTCAGTTCAGCTTCGCGAACTTGTGTTTGGGTGTATAGAGCTTTGGGAAATTGCGATAGATCTTGTGCCATGAAGGATCTCCTTAGACACCAATGACTCCATTTCACAATGAGTAATCTCACCATAGAAGTCTTGGCAGAATTGAGCAAGGCCAATAAAAATCAGCCAATAGATCAAGAAAGTAGCAAAAAAAGCAGCGAGAAATTATGACGTAAATCAGTTCAGGCGCAGAAACCCGCCCAAATGGAGCAAAGTAGAGTAAAAGTTGCCGATACAAAGTCGACATAAAAACCAAAGCCAGCACTGGGCTGGCTTTGAGAATCGAGAAGAAATGACGATTTAGATATCGTCCATCCGAATCGTACTATGGACTAGACGTTGCTGCTGAGTTTTCTCTACTCGGATCAAATTGGCTAACGCATTGCGCGCATCTTCCGCCGTGGTTGAGTTAACTGTTTTTTCTAACAAACCAATCAGACGATTCTCTAGGTCTAAATGTAAGTTGAGCACATCATCTTCATTCATGTTTGCGGGCAACATAGTATCTTGGCAACGCTTAGTAAAGTCTTCAAAAGTGAAGTCTTTATACCAAGTATCAAGAATACGATGTGGTGCTTCATCCATATAATCACGCAGTTTTTCTGCCATGGTTTTTTGGTGTGATTCAAAATACTCCAACATCATTTTCACACGAGCCGAGTCAGCTTGATTATTGAGTCGGCCATAGAGTTGCGCCATATCTAAGCGGCAATTTGCCACATACTCGAGTAGATCACGTAATTGTTGAATACGCATATAATGCACTCCATTGTCAGGCCAACTACTTGGCGCTATTAATTTTGTCTAATTCCATTATGTGAGTAAAAGCGTTACGAATATTTGAACAAGGTCATAATTTAACTTTCACGCAGCTATCTAATTTAGGAAAACTTGAAGAAACACGCTATAGATCACGCATCTAAATCCTATCACACTGTTTTGTATAAAAGAGAAAAGCCAAAAGAGATCTCAACACACTTAGCCCAAAGGGTATTCGTAAGTCTTTAGTTGCAGATGGTAAATTTGAGATAGAGGGCTTGAAGTAGATAGCAGTGAATCAAGACAAATACAGATGAGCGAATTGAGGGAATGACACGAAAAAGTCATTGTTAGAGAGTTTAACGGAAGTACAGCGAAATGATTTTGATAGGGAGAGGTTCGAGCAATGATCAATGCCTTAGTCAACGGCTAAGCATTGTAAGTGATAGCAATATGAGCAACACGATTGAAATGATGTTGGATAAAATAATTTTGGAGGGATTTATTGAAATTGGAGCGACATGATTTTGATCAAGAGCGGTTCGAATCGATGACCTATACCTTGACTAATTTAACAATCACAAAGGTATCGCCATATCAAAAATCACAACTGAGCTAATGTCAATTGAGTAATGTGATAGTGGAATATTTAGGAAATTGGAGCGACATGATTTTGATCAAGAGCGGTTCGAACCGATGACCTATACCTTGACTAATTTAACAATCACAAAGGTATCGCCATATCAAAACCACAACTAAACTAATGTTAATTGAGTAATATGATAGTGGAATATTTAGGAAATTGGAGCGACATATCGGGTTCGAACCGATGACCTATACCTTGGCAAGGTATCGCTCTACCAACTGAGCTAATGTCGCATAATCTGTATTAATGATTTGGTAAATCACTAAGTTTTAATTTGGAGCGACATATCGGGTTCGAACCGATGACCTATACCTTGGCAAGGTATCGCTCTACCAACTGAGCTAATGTCGCATAACCTGTATTAATGATTGGTAAATCACTAAGTTTTAATTTGGAGCGACATATCGGGTTCGAACCGATGACCTATACCTTGGCAAGGTATCGCTCTACCAACTGAGCTAATGTCGCATAATCCGTATTAATGATTTGGCAAATCACTAAATTTTAATTTGGAGCGACATATCGGGTTCGAACCGATGACCTATACCTTGGCAAGGTATCGCTCTACCAACTGAGCTAATGTCGCCTTTTGTATCGCTACTACATTTGCCTTCAACATCAACAAAGGTATCGTCTATCAACCTTTATCAACTGAGCTAATGTCGCTTTTTGCATCGCTGCTACATTTGCCTTCAACATTAACAAAGGTATCGCCTATCAACCTTTATCAACTGAGCTAATGTCGCATTCAATCTAAATGACCGCACATCTCTGTTCGCATCAAAAAGTTGAGGCCGCATTATATGAAAAATTCATGCGGCTGCAACCCCTTCTTGCATATTTATCTACTGATCGGTCAAATTTTAAATACTTTGCTGCGATAATACTGTAATTCAGCGATCGACTCTTGGATATCCTGCAGGGCTTGGTGGGTATTTTGCTTCTTAAAACCATCCATCGTTTCTGGACTCCAACGCTTCACTAGCTCCTTAATCGTACTGACATCCACGTTGCGGTAGTGGAAATAATCTTCCAACTCGCGCATATAACGATTTAAGAAGCGTCTATCTTGCCCAATGCTGTTACCACACATTGGAGAGGCGCCCTTAGGAACATACTGTTCTAAGAAGGCAATCGTCTTAGCCACGGCTTGCGCTTCGGTTTCTTGGCTAGCACGAACGCGATCAATCAACCCAGACTCACCATGGTGCTTTTGATTCCAATCATCCATAGCGGCCAGCACATCATCTGACTGATGAATTGCGATAACCGGACCTTGACCGATAATATTGAGTTCTTGATCTGTCACTAAAGTGGCAATTTCAATGATCCTGTCGACATCGGGCTCTAACCCTGTCATTTCCAAATCGATCCAAATGAGATTATTTACATCTGCCGTCATAAATCAGCCTTATCGTGTCAGTTAGCCTAAATTCAGGCTTTTTTATTCAAGAGTGTGTATCATACTGCTTTTTTCCAACACAAAAAATCACCTAATTGACGAAGACGAATCAGTGAGTAAAAAGAAACCCCTAAGCCAAGGTCAATTACGCCGTATGCGCGCTAATCACGAGAAGCGACTCAATCGTGATAGTGGCGATAAAAATACGCCAGAGTTACAGGATAGTTCATTGGGGCAAGAACAGCCCGGTACTGTGATTTCACGTTTTGGCCAACATGCCGACATAGAAACTGAAAGCGGCCAAATTGTGCGCTGTAATATTCGCCGTGCCGTCACCAGTTTAGTGACTGGCGATAAAGTGATCGTACGCTTAGCCATTGAGAGCCAAGCCAATAGCGGCATCGCAGGTATTGTTGAAGCCGTTCATCCACGTCGCTCATCACTTACACGCCCAGATTTATACGATGGCGTGAAAATTATCGCCTCGAATATCGACCAAATTTTGATTGTCTCCTCGGTATTACCCAGCTTTACCACCCAGATCATCGACCGTTATTTAGTGGCTGCCGAAGATACCGATATTCCGCCTATCATCATTTTGAATAAAATTGACTTGCTCAATCCCGCTGAAGCGCAGGCAATCGATGAAGCGCTACAGCGCTACAAAGACATTGGCTATCCGGTTTATAAGGTCAGCAGCAAGCTCGGCGATGGTATCGATACCATCAAAGGTATACTCAAAGATAAAGTCAGCGTGTTTGCCGGCCAATCTGGTGTGGGTAAATCATCAATCATCAATGCATTACTACCCGATGCAGAGCTTATTATCGGCGATGTGTCCGACAACTCAGGTTTAGGCCAACACACCACCACCACAGCCAAACTGTTGCACTTGCCTAGTGGCGGCGATTTAATCGACTCCCCAGGCGTGCGCGAGTTCGCCCTATGGCATCTTCCTGCACAACGTGTAGGCTGGTGTTTTATCGAGTTTCGCGAATATCTTGGCGCGTGTAAATTCCGCGATTGTAAACACGGTGACGATCCCGGCTGTGCACTGCAAGAAGCCCTGAGCCAAGGTAAGATCAGCGCAGATCGTTTTAATAATTACCATAAAATTATCGCCAGCTTAGATGAACAACGTCATGCCCGCCATTTCCGTGCGGCCACTGATGAATAACGACTTATTGATAAATAACAACAGTCTCAGCAAAGATTGAGCAGTAAGAAAAGGAATTGAAATTGGATAAAGTCAAAATAGCGCTGCAGTACATGCTGCCAAAACACTTGTTATCTCGTTTAGTGGGTAAACTCGCTGCAGCCGAAGCTGGCGCCTTAACCACTGCCGCCATTAAGTGGTTTATCAAACAATATAAAATCGACATGAGCGAAGCGGCGCAGAGTGAGCCTGAAGCCTATAAAAGCTTTAATGCCTTTTTTACCCGCGCCCTTAAACCCGGTATTCGTCCGTTAGATATGGACGCCGATATCATGGTGCATCCAGTCGATGGTGCCGTAAGCCAATTAGGCCCAATCAAAAACGGTCGTATCTTCCAAGCTAAGGGTCACCACTATTCATCGTTAACTTTGCTTGGCGATCAAGCCGAAGATGCTAAACGCTTCGAAGGCGGTGATTTTGCGACTATCTATCTGGCGCCTAAAGACTATCACCGTATCCACATGCCGATTAAAGGCACGTTATCAAAAATGACCTATGTACCTGGCGAACTGTTTTCGGTGAATCCGTTAACGGCGAGACACGTACCCGGTCTGTTTGCCCGAAACGAACGCGTTGTGGCGATTTTTGAAACCGAATTAGGTCCATTGGCCATGGTATTGGTTGGCGCAACGATTGTTGCCAGTATTGAAACCGTATGGGCTGGCACAGTCACGCCGCCGACAGGTAAGCAAGTCTTCACTTGGGAATATCCAACCCAAGGCCCAGATGCCATCACCTTAGACAAAGGTGAAGAAATGGGTCGCTTCAAGTTAGGCAGTACTGTAGTGATGTTGTTTGCTAAAGATGCTATCGCGACCTTTGCTGAAGGTGTCGAAGCCGAAGCAGTGACTCGTATGGGACAAGCCTTCGCTAACCTGAAAGACATTAAGCAAGCGGATTAAGCTTTCTTGAGTTCTGCTAAACCTTCGGGATTAATTGAATTGCATCTGGCTGTGCTGCTATTTGGCGGCACAGCTTTGTTTTCTAAATTAATCCCACTCAGTGCCCTCGACATCACCTTTCTGCGCTGTATCGTCGCTGCCACAGTGTTAGGTTTGCTAGTCAAATTCAGCCGTAAACGGCTAACGCTGGCAAGCAAACAAGATTATCTAGTCGCCATCGGGCTTGGGGTTATCGTCAGCCTGCATTGGGTGACTTATTTTGCGGCCATGCAATTATCGTCGGTCGCCATTGGCATGATTGCGTTTTTCACCTATCCGGTGATGACAGTGATTGCCGAGCCGTTGCTGACAGGTAATAAGATAAAATTACACGATATGATCAGCGGTGTATTAGTGCTGATTGGGGTGATATTACTGATCCCTGAGGCCAATTTAGGTAACGACACTACGCTGGGCATTGCCATCGGCATAGTGTCCGCCATCTTGTTCACCACCCGTAACTTATTGCACAAACGCTACTTTTCCCAGTACAGCGGCCCCCATGCCATGTTCTATCAAACCTTGGTCGCTGTGGTGTTCCTGATGCCGTGGCACCAAACGGAACTGGGCAGTATCTCATTAGAAGTGTGGGGATTAATTATTTTACTCGGCGTCGTCTTTACCGCAGCGCCACATGCGCTATTTACTTCTGCGCTGAGGCAACTCAGCGCCAAAACGGTTGGGCTAGTCTCTTGCTTACAGCCCTTTTATGGCGCCATGTTAGCGCTGATTATTTTAGGTGAAGAGCTCAATCTCAACACCTTAATTGGTGGCACTATCATAGTCGCTACCGCCATCTTCGAAACCCATCAATCGCACCAGTCACAGCGGCGAAAAAAGAACGCCTGAAACATACCAATCTCAACGCAATTTGGCTAATATGGAGCGTCTTTCGCCCCTAAATGTCTTTAGCCTATATGCCACGTATTTTATTGTTCATTATTGCTTTTTTCACATTTTCCGCACTTGCCAATTCGCCTTTGCAATTGGACAAACGTCTTGGCATGAACAAGCAAGATCAGCAACAAAATCTCAGCATTGACGAACAAATTAACGAACTAAAAATTAACATAGAAAAACTCGCCGCCAACGCAGCCAGTTTCCAACAAGCGCAGATTGATTTTGAGCAACATAAGAAGCGCACTAACCAAGCGCTGAAAGACGCCTATAAGCCTTTATCACTAGAAAAAGGTACTGACCTCAGCCAGCAGGCTTCCATGGCCTATATTCGCTTGTCTGAACTTAAAGAAAGCGAATCCACCCTTGGCCGACAAGTTAACGATTTATTACTACGTCACAATGACTTACCTACCGTTATCGCCACTGCGAGGCAAACTGTCGCCCAAAACAAAAAAGCAGAACTCGCCCCGCTAGATACCCCAACGGGAGAGTTACAGCAAACTCAACGACTCTTCTTTGAACAAAGCCTTGCCACCGATGAAGCAGAACTTGCCAGCAGCCAAAAACGCATTGAACTGACGCAATTACAATTACAGCTAGTCCGCCAACAACTGGTGCAGCAAGAAGCCTTGATCGAAACCATCAACAAGGCAATCAATAAACAACGTCAGCAACAAACGGATGCCACCCTAGCCAAAAACTTAGTTAATACCGAAAAAGTCATCGATCCTATCACCCGTAATATTGCCGACACTAACCAGATTTACGGCCAAAAGCTGCAAACGTTAACTTTGCAGATCAATAATGTGGTCGAACAGCAGGAACAGGCAGAAACCCAATATCAATCCCAAGCCAAACAACTGGCAAACATCCAAGAGCAGATCACTTGGGTCAAAATGAACTCCGCCTTTGGTGAGCGCTTTTTGCAGATGTTGCAATCACTGCCTAAACCACCGAATCACGAAAAACTGCAAACGCTGATCGCCGATGCGCGCTTAGACAGATACCATTTAGAGCAGCAACAAGCCCTCAATGAGCAAGAATTAGAACAACCCGGCTTATACAATGAGCAGCAGATTAAGCTCTTACACTCGCAACAGAGTTTGATCTCGCAGTTGATGCAAAGCTATGACCAATACTTGAGTGAATTAGGCAAGCTGAAAGTCAATTACCAACAACTGAGTCAACAGAATCTCACCCTCAAAAATACCCTTAACGAACATTTATTCTGGGTGCCTAACGCTGCAAGTATCAGTAAGTTATGGCTTACGGATCTTGAGCGCAGCACGGTTTGGCTTGTGCAACAAGCACAGTGGGATGAACTGGGAAAAGCCTGGGATGAACAAAACGATTATTGGTCTTGGTGGATCATATTGCTGGTACTGTGTTTAGTCGTACAAGACTTGATCACTCCTAAATTCAATCGCTTGCTAAATCATTACACCACTTATGTGGGCAATGTGACCCAAGATAAATTCATTTACACTCTCAAAGCGCTCGCCTGCAGTATCAGCTATGCGTTGATAAAACCTTTCCCAGTGATCATGGCGGGATTGATTTTCTATCATTCCGATCGCAATTTTGTGCAAGCAGTGGGTATGGGCATACTGGCGATTGGTTTAGTGTATCTCTTATATCGCTTCATCTTTATTCTGACGCTCGACAAAGGCGTACTCGTGGGCCATTTCAAACGCCCCTCGAAACTCATCCAAGCGGGACAATCACGGCTCAGACACTTTGTGCTGATTGCTAGCCCATTATTGGGTCTGATGGGCTTTACCGAAGTGCTCGACACATCACTGGTGCGTAATAGCATAGGCCGCGGCGCATTCATTATTTTCTGTATCGTTTTATTCTTGTTATACAAAGATATTTTAATCCTGAGCCGTAAAAACTCAGATGCCAAGAAAGACGGTAAAAACAAAAAACTCATTCAGAAAATGCTCTGGACCTTGCTGATTTCTGTGCCGCTTTTAAGCGCAGTGTTAGCCTTTAGGGGTTACTACTTCACCGCTTTCCAAATGCTGTTACAACTGCAATTATCTATCGTGCTGGGTCTGGGTTTCTTGCTCTTATACCAATTGATCAAACGGTGGATGTTAATCGAACGCCGCCGTATCGCCTTCGATCGCGCGAAGGCAAAACGTGCAGAGCGCTTAGCACAAAGGGAAAAAGGCGAAACACATCACCCTTCCGTCGATGGACTCGATACCTACGAAGAACCCGTGGTCGATCTCGAAACCATTTCGAGCCAATCCCTTGGTCTAGTGCGTTCACTCTTGTTATTGGCCTTTTTAGCCAGTTTGATTGGTCTGTGGACTCAAACCCATACGGCGCTGTTTTCCTTCCTCGATGGCATTACGCTGTGGACGACCAATACCAGTGTGAATGGCTTAGAGCAACAATTACCCATTACCATGAAGTCACTGATGTTTGGGCTGATAGTGGTGGGTTTCTCGTTAATGATTGCCACCAATTTACCCGGCCTACTTGAGCTAATGATCCTGCAAAGGCTTGATCTCTCGCCTGGAACGGGTTTTGCGATCACAACCGTCAGTCGTTATCTGGTGGTTTTCCTCGGACTATTAATCGGCTTCTCTAATCTCGGGATGGAATGGTCTAAGCTTCAATGGCTGATTGCCGCACTGTCGCTCGGTTTAGGTTTTGGTTTGCAAGAAATTTTCGCCAACTTTATCTCAGGTTTGATCATTTTGTTTGAGAAACCCGTGCGGATTGGCGACACAGTGACAATTCGTGATTTAACGGGGACAGTCAGTAAAATCCAAATTAGGGCGACAACGATTATTGATTGGGATAGAAAGGAAATTATCATCCCGAACAAGGCCTTTATCACAGAGCAGCTGATCAACTGGTCCTTGTCAGATCCTATTACGCGGGTCATTGTTTATGTGTCGGTGGCGCGGGATTCAGACCCTGCCAAAGTTGAAGCGACCCTGTATCAAGCGGTGCAAGAGTGTGAAGATGCACTTGCCAGCCCAGAACCTGAAGTCTGGTTTGCCGGCTTTGGTAAACATACCCAAGATTATGAAGTGCGCGCCTATGCAAAAGATATGTCGGCACGCTGGCCACTGCGCCATGATTTACATAAACGAGTGACTAAAAAACTCAAAGAAAACAATCTCGAACTCGCCTACCCGCAGATGGAAATCCATATTAAGAATGGTCAAAATCGCGAGCAACAAGGCATTATTAGAAGCTAATAGGATCGCAGACCATGCTTATTTTTGCTCACCGCGGCGCCAGCGGTTATCAGGCCGAAAATACCTTAGCCGCCATGGCTAAAGCGTTAGAATTGGGTGCACAAGCCGTCGAACTCGATGTACATAATGTCGAAGGTGAGTTAGTCGTGTTTCACGACAGACGACTCGATAATAAAAGCTCGGGCACGGGCGTCATTCACTTAGTGAGCAAGGATTATCTAGCAAGCATCAATGTGAAAGGTGAATCCATTCCGACGCTATGGCAAGTACTTGAGCTGATTGCGGGGCGCTGCATAGTCAATATAGAGTTAAAAGGCATTAATACCGTCACGCCGTTAATCGACTTATACCCAAAGGCTATGAGTCAGCTTGGGTTTACCAAGGAGCAGTTACTGATCTCTTCCTTTAATCACCCCTATCTACATGAACTTAAACAGGCGTTGCCGGATGCGTTAGTCGCACCGTTGCTTGCCAGTATTCCACTCGATGGGGCTGGCGTGGTAAGCGAACTGAATGCCTATTCATTGCATTTAGATGTGAGTTTTATCAGCCAAGCACTAGTAGACGACGCCCATAACCGAGGTGCCAAGGTTTATGTTTATACTGTCGATCATATTGATGATATTCATGCGCTTAAGCAGATAGGCGTCGATGGCGTGTTCAGCAATTACCCCGATCGCGCCATGCAAGCCTTAACCCAAAAGGCAATGGCCGATTACTCTGGCTACTTTGAGTAGCGGCAAAAATAATAACGATATTAAGCTTGGCTATTTCGCTGAGCCCAATAACCGATAAAAATAAACATGGCCACAATTAACAGAAACATCCAATGGGATGGCATAGCCACTATGTGTCTTGCCACCCAAGGCGTGGCTTTCACGATTAATAGGCCATAGCCAAAGGCATTCACAATAATAAAAACAAATGTTCGCAGCACAAAAGAATGCCCCAACAAATGACGCCTTAAGATACGATTTACATCCGCTGAAAAAACCAAAATAAGACACACCACCATAGCGGTAGCAATATCGAAGGCCCAAGGGCGAAGCATATTACCTAACTGGGCAATAATGGCGACTAATTGATCAAACATAGACTTAACCTAAAAATATGCAGCGCAATCCATCTGAGTGGCCGCGACAGCGTATTGAAAAATAACAATAACCAAGCATAAAGGGAGACGCCATGGGGCACAAGTTACTCTTGCTAACAAAGGTAAATCAACAGTACCGCGACTTGATTGAGGCGCAGAGTCTCCCAGATTTAACGTTACTCGACGATAATCCTGCGAGCATAATTGATGCAGATATTTGGTTAGCCGAACCTAAACTCGCCGCGCCCCTATTACCCCATGCTAAAAATCTGCAATGGTTACAATCAAGCTTTGCTGGCATAGATGCCCTGATGAGTCCAAGGGGCAGAAAAGACTATCAACTCACCAATATTAAAGGCATTTTCGGCCCGCTGATGAGCGAGTATCTATTCGGCTATTTACTCGCGCATATCCGCGGCCATCGTTTTTATCGCCAGCAACAAGGACAAAAACAGTGGCTGATTCAACCCCAGCAGCGCCACTCAAGTTTACAGGGCATGCGATTGCTCTTGCTTGGCACAGGGTCAATAGCCCAGCATTTAGCGAAGACGGCAAAACACTTTGGCATGCATGTTACTGGTATCAATAGCAGCGGTAATGCCGTAGAAGGTTTTGATATCATAGAAGCTATGTCCAATTTAGGCCAAGTGTTGACACAGGCCGATGTGGTTGCAAATCTACTGCCAAGCACTCCTGCAACGTACAATCTTCTCAATGCTGACATGTTAGCCATGTTAAAAACTGATGCAGTGCTGTTTAATGTTGGCCGCGGTGATGCACTCGATCTCGATGCACTCAATATCCAACTTATCGCTAATCCTAGTCAGCAAGCGATCCTCGATGTATTTGCTCAGGAACCTTTGCCCAATAGCCATCCTATTTGGGAACGGGAAAATGCCGTGATCACGCCGCATATTTCGGCGCCAAGCCATCCTGCACAAATCGTCGATATCTTTAGCCAAAACTATCGCCGCTACATCATGGGTGAACCACTGCAGAATAGAGTCGACTTTAGTAAAGGCTATTAAGTTAACGATCAGGAATTGATTCAGAGAGCAGAAATTGAGTTAGAAATCAGAAAAAGAAAAGGCAATAGTCAGACTATTGCCTTTTTTTATTTTAAATTTTAGGCAGTTAAATCCTAAAGCTGCGCTTTAAGAATTGCTCGACTAATACCGAGTGAGAATCCATCTCGCGAGTCACTTCGTCATTCAAGCCGACCATTTCACTGCCGAGTTGATGACTAGAATGGGTAAATTGCGACACATTCACCACGCTGCGATTCATCTCATTTGCCACACTCGATTGCTCTTCAACCGCGCTGGCAATATGGTGCGTCATATCGGTAATGGTCGAAATGGCCTCACGAATCGTACGTAATGCCGTACCCGCTAAATCCGCCGTTGAAATACATTCGGAAGCGGCAACCACTCCTTGCTGCATACTGATAACAGCTTTATTCGTTCCCTGCTGCAACAGATTAATCATACTGTGGATTTCTTTGGTGGCATCGTGAGTACGTTGTGCCAGCGCCCGTACTTCGTCAGCAACGACAGCGAAGCCACGACCTTGCTCACCCGCTCGAGCCGCTTCAATTGCTGCATTCAATGCCAGCAAATTCGTCTGCCCCGCAATACTCTGAATCACATCGAGCACTGTGCCAATATCTTTACTGTGGGCTTCTAACTCAGTAATAACTTTTGACGTTTGTTGCAGTTGCTCCGCCATAGCTTGAATCGAGCGAATAGTACTCGACACCGTTTTATCACCATTAATAGTTTCAGCGGATGCCATTTGCGTGGCACTCGCCGCATCTGCACAATTGGAGGACATATCGCCTAATGTGGCGGTCATTTCCTGCATCGCTGTAGCAACTTGTTCTATTTCAGATAGTTGAGCCTGACTGGTACTCTGGATTTGTTTGCCCTTGGCGGCAGATATTTTGGCCTGTTCTGACACGTTATAACAGGAATCCGATGCACGCCCAAGAATCGACTTAAGCTCTGAATTCTGCATTTGCAGTGCTAAATCAATCGCGCCAAGATCATCACTGCTTCCACTATAAATATGCGCCATCAAGGGGTTATCGTAGATATGCTTCGCCTTAGTCACTAAAGCATAGTAACGACTCAGCACCAGATTACCGCCCACCAGCAATACTAGGACACTTATCGCTAGGGCAATAAAGCCCATTAAGCCAATTTGCAGAGCAAGGTAAAACATAGGTAGCATGGCAACCAATGCGAGTAACAGCAATTTAACTGGCATATCCAAGGTACGTTTTAACGCACTGACGCTGCCCTTTTTGTTCAACTCCGCATAGGCTATTTCTGCACGCTTAACCTGATCGCGTGTGGGTTTAGTGCGTACAGATTGAAACTCGACGACTTTGCCATTAACTGAAATCGGTGAGACATAGGCATCGACCCAATAGTGATCGCCATTGGCGCAGCGGTTTTTCACTATCCCTTTCCAAGGCTCGCCTTTTTTGATACATCGCCACAGATCTTCAAACGCTTGCGGAGGCATATCTGGATGACGCACCATGTTGTGGGGCTTGCCTAGCATGGCATCGAGGTCGTAACCGGCAACGGTACAGAAAGATTGATTGGCGTAAGTGATATGACTTTGAGTATCCGTGGTCGACAATAAAATCCAATCCGCTGGATAATCATATTCTCGCTGTGTAACTGGTAAATTAGTTCTCATGAAACCTTATGGATCTTTGATTAATTCTTCGTTATTCATCCATGAGTTATCCATCCGTGAGGCATCATCACCCTGACTCTGTATTCCTAAACCCTTCTAAAACTGCCTAGCTTTTTAATGCTAAAACACACCTAGCATAGACGATAAAACGTGCGCCATGTAACAAAAACGTTAAAGTATGAAAATCACCCAAAAAACATGATTGCATTTGATAAGCGTTTTCATTTAGAATTAGCGCAATTCGATTGGAGACTAATATATGTACGTTTGTCTTTGCCATGCGATCACTGATACGCAAATTAAAAACGCAGTAAGCCAGGGCGATAGCTCGCTTGCTGACGTAAAAAAGCGCTTAGGTGTTGCCGATCAATGTGGTAAATGCGCCAGAATGGCAGTGCAGATCATTCAGAATCAACTAGAGCTTGAGCCTAATTATTACGAAGTCGCATAGAGTTCATCGCGAATAGCATGGTAAAGGGTAATTCACTCACGAACAAACTTCCGACAAGCTAAAACCACGCTGACTCAAGCAAACTTAATCCCAAAAATCCAGCGGCAACAAAGTCTTCTATCTGTCATTTCGTCTTAAATAATCTTGCCAGCCTAATCTTTAGATATGATGTTTTAATGACAAGCCCCACTGAACGCCAAGCTCGAAAGCCGCGAATAATTCAATGGGGTTACAGATCCAACTTCCGAGTCAAGCCTACTTACGTTTCAACAAATAGGCCGCTTCATTAAGCCAAGGCACGGCTTTCTTAATAAAACGTGGATTGTCGGCCAACACATCTTGCGACGCTAATACTTCAATATCAAAATCCTCACTCAGATGCTGCTCTACCCAAGTAGGGGATACAGCAAAAGGTGGGCCGATAAGGGATTCTTGCGGATAATCTAAAGTCACTAATAAACCGACACTGCCGCTAGGTAATAAGCTCGCTAACTGCTTGGCATATTGTGCACGCATACTTTCTGGCCATGCGATCAAAGCCGCGCGATCATAAAATGCTGTCACTTCTTGAGTGATAGCCTTAGGTAGGGTGAAAATATCACCCTGATACAAGCTGATCTGTTCGGTTTGATAATGCTGGTGCTCACCCACGGCCGTTTTCGTCATCTCGAGTTGGTTATCGCTAAAAAATTGCTGTACTGCCAATTCATTCAACTCACAACCTATGACCTGATGCCCCTGTTCTGCGAGGAAACACATGTCTAGCGACTTACCACATAAGGGCACAAAAACCTTGGTATCTGCGGGTAATGCAAGCTGCTGCCAATACTTAACGAGGAAAGGATTGATGTCTTGCTGATGAAAACCTATCTGTTGCTGCTGCCACTTTTCATGCCAAAAACCGGGTTCCATGGGTTTATCTCTATTCGCTAATGTTGTCCTTACTCTAATGACATTTTAAAGTGGATGCAAAACCTCCTGCCATTCGGCAAACTCTGCAATGTAAAGACTAACTTACTGATCTAACGTGGCTTGCACTTTACGCAGCCAAACACAGTTATCGCATTGGCATTGACGGCGTGATAAATGATGTGGGCTTAAAGATGAGTCGATAAAGTCCACGGCGATCAACAACTGCTGTTTTAACTCGGCAATCGATTTTTCGTTCACGGCTACCAGCTCGTCATTCTGGTTCATCCAGATACATTCCATGCCCTGATGACACGTTAAACATTGCTCGTCTCTATCATTAAAAAATACCGCATGCGGGCAATGGGTCACTTCCATTGACTGTAAAATACGCTTACGCGGATATTCCAAAAGTTCGATCAACAAGGCTTTATATTGGGTGGGCATACGCCCTCCTTAGCTGCACTTTGTCTGTGGGTTAATTAACAAAAATTGATTCCATCTAATGCCCCAAAGATTACCTATAGTCGCGAGGATTTAATTTGATGTAAGTCAAAGTCAGTGACGAAATGATCGTATAGGTAAGCCGCGCCTGACGCTGATCATCAATGCCATTCAAAATACTAAAATAAAGCCACCCGCTATTTGATTATCTCCCCCGCTTACTGGTTAAATGAACAAAACAAGGAGCACAATTTGCAAACACCGCAGCTGCAGCATTTTTATATTTCTGAAGAGCAATCCATTTACTTGCTCAAAGCCAATGATGCCCGTAAACACAAGGCGTGGATCCGCCTCTGTAAACAACAGCTGAGCAAATTAGGTTATACCGATATCGAATTGGTCGGCAAAGGCGCCTACGGTTTCGTGTTTGCGGGTATCAATCAAGCTGGCGATGCCCATGTGTTTAAGTTTTCACGGATTAATCTGCCACAACACATTCAAGATCGGCTCGAAGAAGAAGCCTTTATGCTCTCCTTACTCAAGCATCCCAATGTGCCGGGGGCGATCAAATTTGAGCGAGTAGGTAAGCAGGGAATACTCGTGATGGAACGGGCAAAAGGGGAAGATCTCGACCAACTTTGCCGCCGCATGGGCGCCTTACCTACCGCTATGGTCATGAGCATCGCCCGCCAACTCGCCGATATCTTGTATTACCTGCGCACGGGCAAGCCTTTAGTGCACGGCGATATCAAACCTTCGAATCTGGTTTACGATATTGAACAGCAACACTTATCGTTAATCGATTGGGGCTCTGCGGTATTTGCGCAGCGGGATGAACATAACAAACCCGTCGAAGACAATGTGATGGCGTTAATGTCGAGCGATCAACAACATACCAACGCCCGCATGGGTGATGTGTACTTTATCGGCGAAGAGCAACTCAATGGAGCACTCTCCAGCCCGCGCTTTGACGAGCAAGGAGTTGCCGCGACTCTGTATGCCCTCGCCTCTGGGCAAGCAAGCCGCTTCGGTGCACAGGTGATTTCACCCACCAGCATTGGCTTACCGATAGAATTAGCCCGTACCTTAGAAGGCATGCTCAGCACTGATCCGCAGCAGCGCAACATTGCCGGCGATTACTTTTTAAAAAGTATGCGCCACAGCCACAGACTGCATTTACCTGAACTGCCCAAAGCTGATTTACAGGGTGAAATTCCTGTATGGGTACAATCCCGCGACAAAGATGTTGAAACCGTCAGCTACAGTTCGCGTAAATCCTTTTTAAAGGAACACAACGCCCAAGATCCCATCGCTAAGATGGATGATATTCAGCTCGAAAAATATTACCGCAACTTCCTCGCTGGCATGGGCGATACCGAAAAAGGCTTTATCGCCGCAGTGGGTCGTTTAGCGCAATATCCGATCGTGGGTGGTCTGGCTATTCATTGGCAGGAAACCGGCGTGTTTATCGACTCCAATCTTGCGATTTACGATGCAAAGCAAAAAAGTGCGTTAATCATTGCAGTCAACAATATGGTGGATCTTGCACGGGGAATTAAACGTATAGGGGTGTTTAAGGCCTGCTTCTTTAACGCCAAAGACACACTGCATATCGAACGAGCTGACACCAGCGAGCCTTTTGTCGCCAGTGCCGCACTGCAGTTGCCATTCGAAGTCGGTGACGTACCCACCTTAGAAGATAAGTCGCGCTTACATTCTTATTTTGAAGACGGTAAAGATCCCGATGAGAACCTCGAATTACCCCATGAAATCATGGAAGAATTAGCCCGCATCAACCAAATTCACCACACAGGCTGCATCATTTTTGAGGCGCTGCCGAATCACTTAAAAATTCACAGTTACTTGAAGCTGCTCAATCCACGTAAGCAAGCAGCGTTTCGCGCGAGCCTCGATCGCATCTTGCACCATGTCGGAAAAATCCAAGGTCACGGCGTATCGGGCTTTATGAAACTGCCCTACAAAAACACCCGCCGCTTTACTCATCTAGAGCGTAAAGCCGATCACTTTTATCCGAAAAATCCAAAAGAAATAGGCGCCTAATGGCGCCTATGTTCATCGGATTAAATCGGTGATCCCGGCGGTAGGGTTAACGGCTTAGGAATAAGCTTAACCTTAGCATCGGTCAAACCCGCAGCCAGACCCTGTTGCAACCAAGTATAGTGCGCCGCAAGACTCACATTCGCTCGATTCGACTTCGCTTTCAATTGCTTAATCACAAACTGAGCGCGATCGTTGATCGCAGCCCTCACCTCTGGTGAGGTTTGAGGATCGTGCAGCGTTGCCAGCACTTCATCAATCACCACAGCGTTCACTCGCATCCATACGCCTTCGACCAGCGCGAGCTTATCCTCTTGATACAAGGTCACCGCAAATAACTTATCCAATAATGTCGTCACCGATAACTGCTCACTATCTGCCATGGATGCTTGGCTGACACGATTCAAGCGTTTAGGCATCAATAGCAAGCTCACGGTATGACGGCTAAACACTTCAGCCATACCGAGAGGGTCGTTAATTGCACCTAGACCTGAATCGAAGGATTCCCGCGTAACATGATAATTCCCCGCCTTTGGCACTAAACTGTCGAGCAAGGTTTGCGGCACACTTAAACTCGCCGCATCGAGTGTGTTAAGTAGCGCGTCTAAGCCCGTTAACTGCAACTGCGGCGCAATATAGCTCCAGCGGCTGCCTTCACCAATAGATTGATAGTTATAGTCAGTGCCGCCAATAAACTTAGCGACCGCATCGATTTGATAACGCGTCAGCAAATAAATTGGCGCAAAGGCATCGGCTAGCTCGCCCAGTGGCTCATTGGGTAACAAGGCCGCACTGGAGAAATCCGCAATCGCCTTAGTGCGAATTTTATTTAACTTACCCAGCTGATCGATCGGATCGTCACCACTATCCCACAAACTGGCATAGGCCTGACTCGCATCCTTTTGGCGGGAATCGGCCTCACCGATATAACGTAAGCCACGTTTGGCTACATCGGCCAGTAAGTCGACTTGCAGCGCTTGTTGGGTGCGAGCATCGCCTTGATCGCTATAGCCATAGGCGATAGCAAAATCATCCCAAGGACCAACACCTGTAGTGTAAGGTGCGGAAATATCAATATCATTGCCCTTTAGCTGGATTTTCGGATGGGGATAATCCATCACAGAGGCATCCTGATTGGTCGAAGCGGCAAAGTTATGATCTAGCCCTAAGGTATGGCCGACTTCATGGGCAGCCAGTTGGCGAATACGCGCCAGCGACAAGGCTGTCGCCGCTTTCTCGGCCGCCACTCTATCCTGCCAGCCTGCGGTTAAACCTTTAGCAATCAAGTAATCCTGACGCACACGCAAGCTGCCGAGCGTGACTTGACCCTTAATGATTTCACCGGTGCGTGGATCGGTCAGCGCGGCGCCATAAGACCAACCCCGCGTCGCCCTGTGCACCCATTGGATCATGTTGTAGCGAATATCCTGCGGATCGGCATCTGCCGGTAATAACTCAACTTTAAAGCCGTTGATAAATCCGGCCCGAGTAAAAGCCGTCTCCCACCAGCGGGCGCCATCGAGCAAGGCCGACCGTATCGGCTCTGGCACACCGGGATCAAGATAATAAGT
Source organism: Shewanella sp. M-Br (assembly GCF_036245925.1). Lineage (NCBI taxonomy): Bacteria > Pseudomonadati > Pseudomonadota > Gammaproteobacteria > Alteromonadales > Shewanellaceae > Shewanella > Shewanella sp. M-Br. The sequence goes on along the minus strand of NZ_BJBV01000017.1, from coordinate 69,285 downwards.
AATAGGTTTAACGACTTCGCTTGGCGCTGGGCCCGGATGCACTTTCTGTAAACGGTGGCGTAGGATAAAACGCTGCACTAAAGGCTGGTTAAAGGGCGTGGCATAATCGCGATACTCATCGGACAAATAACCGCTCATAGGATGATAAGCCCGCGGCTGATAGTCGGTATCAGGCAGCTCAACAAAGGAATAACGCATCCGCACCGACATTAAGGTGCCATCGGGTGTTACCTGTGCGACCTGCGCGCCAGCAACATCGCCTTTGAACGTCAGTTGCACATCCACATCGGCGTTTTTCTCAAAGGATTTAATCCCTTTGGGTAAGATGACAGAACGGCTCAAATCGAGCTGATAATTGCCCTGCTCTGTTTGTTGCAATACGGAAGACACGCCGTGTAAATCATTGAGCACCAGATCGTTAATCGCTACCAAATCTGGCTTGCCCTCAATCACTTTGCCTTGCCATAACACAGAATCGGCAAAGGCTTCTTCAACCGCTCTTTGCTCGGCGGCATCAGAGGTATTCGCACGATATTGAGTATTGAGTTGCTTGAGTAAAACATAGGGACCTTGGCGCTCAAACTGCACCATACGGGTCTGACCCAGTTGGCCGCGATCGAGACCAATGTCGTTTGATCCTACGCCCTGTGGCAGGCTAGTAACTAAGATAAAAGGTTGATTTAAACGATTGACCTCAAGATATAACTCTCCCTCAGACTCCTCGTAATAGAGATTAAGAAACCCTTTCGCCTCTTGGCCCTGCTTAATGATCTTGGCGCTAGGCGCGGCTGCCGCGACCGTAACGGTGGGAAATCCTAACAGCGCTATAAATAAGGCTAAGGCTACACTTTGGGGTTTCATCTTTCCTCCTGATTCGGCTGGCTGCGTTATTTACCTTATTAAGTCATTTATGTCATATGCATCTTTGATGACTGCTTATCTCAAGCGATTGATTTAAAGTAAATAATGCGAGGCCATCACTGGCCCCGAGCAAATAAATTAACGATTCTGATGCTGGTTCTTGTGTTTGATCCAGTGATTTAATGTTTCAAATAATTCGTTAAGCACTATGGGTTTAGTGATGTGGGCATTCATCCCCGCCGCTAAACTCTTTTCCCTGTCGCCCGACATGGCATGGGCTGTCATGGCAATGATAGGCAGTTCATCGGCACTAAAACGCTCACGCAATGCCCTTGCGGCCGTTAACCCGTCCATCACTGGCATTTGAATATCCATCAACACAGCATCAAACGGCCGCGAGTCGATAGTATCCAGCGCCACTTGACCATTGTCGGCCAGCACCACTTCGTAGCCAGCGCTCTTAAGAAGTTCAGTGGCCACTTGCTGGTTGATAAAGTTATCCTCCACCAGCAGCACTAAACCTGTGTGCTCCCCTTCCTTAACTTGAACTTCAACCATAGGCTGAACCACATTCAATCTCGGTTCATCGGCAAAGGCGGCAATGATCTCATCGAACAGACTCGATGCCTTAAACGGTTTTTGTAGTACGGCAAACACATTGGCACTATCGACTTCATGCTGCAAGGGCTCTGCCGCATAGGCCGTCATCATAATAATCACCGGCCGTTTCGCTAAGCGGCCTTCGGCGACCATAGTATCTATGGCACTGACCACATCGCTACCGTCCATTTCTGGCATCATCCAGTCGAGCAATAACAGATCGATTGGTGCCCGCGACAGTTTGTAAAGCGCTTCGGCGCCACTGGCGGCAGTATCGACGTCGAAGTGGAAATCTCGCATCAAGGTCGAATAAATTTGCAGTGCCGTCGGGTTATCGTCAACGACTAAGGTGCGTAGACTATTGAGTTTTTCCGGCACGACCAAAGGCTCAATCTTAGCGGCTTCGGCAATTTCAAAACTGATGGTGAAGCTAAAGGTACTACCGACCCCAAGCTCACTCTGCACTTGCATCTTGCCGCCCATCATAGACACCAGATGCTTACTGATCGATAAACCTAAGCCGGTGCCGCCGTATTTACGGGTGGTCGAACCGTCGGCTTGGGCGAAGGCATCAAACAACTTATCCTGTTGATCTTTACCTATGCCGATACCCGTATCGCGCACCCAGAACTTCAAGGTAATCCGATGATCCCGCTCGCCGACATCTTCACAGCCGAGCTCAATCTCGCCAGATTGGGTAAATTTCACCGCATTCGATAACAGGTTAATCAGCACTTGGCCTAAACGTAGCGGATCGCCCTTAAGAATGAGTCCCGCCGTCACAGGAGCATATAAGAGTAACTCGACGCCCTGTTCCTGTGCCTTGAGCGCATTGAGATCCAGAGCGTGATCGAGCACTTTATCCAGCGGGAACGGCACCCGCTCAAGCTCCAACTTACCCGCCTCAATTTTAGAGAAGTCGAGAATATCGTTGATGATCCTCAGTAGCGATTGCGCCGAGAAACCGGCTTTTTCGAGGTAATCTTTCTGCTGCGCCGTTAACGAGGTGCGCTGTGCCAACTGCAACATACCGATAATGGCGTTCATCGGCGTGCGGATCTCATGGCTCATGTTGGCCAAAAATTCACTCTTGTAGAGGTTAGCGAGTTCGGCGTCTTGCTTGGCTTCCAGCAGCGCCACTTCGTTACTCTTATGGCGGGTAATATCCTTATGGGTACCAAGCATACGTTTGGGCTGACCTTCGGCGGTGAACTCCACCACACGACCACGGGATAACACCCAGTGATAGCCGCCATTTTTACCTAACATACGGAATTCAATTTCGAAAGCACCGACGGGATCAGCAAGATACTGAGCACGGTATTCCTCGACGCGAATACGATCGTCGGGGTGGGATAATTCATCAATCGTCGATACTAAAGCTGGGAATTCATTGGTTTTATAACCCAACATAGAATAATAGGCTGGGTTACAAATGATCTGTTCAGAGTCTAAATACCAGTCCCACAGGCCATCTTCCACCGCATCCATAGCTAAGTGATAACGCTCTTCGGACAGGCGTAATTGTTCGGCAGATTCGTATTCCCGCGTCACATCACGCCACACGGCAATCAATCCCTGCAGTTCGCCACGGCGATTGTAGAAAGGCAGCTTAAGGGTATCGAGCAGCACAGGTTTACCCGCAAGCTCGACCTTTTCTTGGTAGCGCAGCGGCGTGCGATCTTTTAAGACTTGTTCGTCTTCGGCGCGGATACGTATGCCCATTTCAGGCGAGGTCAGATCCTCAGATGATAAACCTATCATCTCGCTCTCTGTGTAACCCAGCATGCGTTCAGCCGCCTTGTTACAACCTAAATAGTTGCCTTCTTTATCTTTAAAGACAATCGCTTCAGGAATCGAGTCAAGCAGGGATCGCAGTAGCGCATATTCGCGCTCACGCCGCTCTGTGGTGTCTTTTAAGCGTTCAGTACGCCGCGCCACAAGCTTATCGAGCCGCTTATTCTGCTCAGCCAGATGGTGGGTATATTGTTTGTTTTCCTCAAAGATCCGACTGACCAACAAGAACCAAGGCTCCCAGCCACGGGTGATTTTCTCCGGTGGTTTACGTGGCTCTTGTGAGCAACCTTCAAGGTGCGACAGTAATCGCGAGGCTGGACTCACAAAAGATCGACGCGTCTGCCAATGCACTATGGTCACCAACACCGACAGGGCGATAACCACTAAAATAAAGGTCAGCTGCAGTTTTTCCCACGAGTCTTGGAATAGGTCGTCTTCATCCTGCAAATACAGTAAACGCCAAGGCGCGTTATGCAGGGCAACCGAGTGAATGTAATAGCCGTTACGAATGATGCCATCGTGGGCATCGAACAATTCCGACTCAGGTAAAGAATGCAGCTCAGAGGGAATACGTTGGCTGATGTGATAGACACGATTGATATCTGAGCTATCAAAATCGCTGTGGGATAAAATATTGTTCTGTTGGTCGAGCAAAATCACTGTGCCCGGCATCTTAAAGTAAACCCGAATTTGCCGCGCTAACGAGGCAAGCGTCATGTCTAAGTTGATTGAGCCAATGAACTCATCATCCAAATAAATGGGCACACCTAAAGTGGTCAATAAGCCTTTGCCCGTGGAGTCAACATAGGCTTCACTCCAAAATACACTGCGCTGCGGGTTCATTGCTGGGGTGGCGTATTGGAACTGTTTCTTGTTGAGTAATTCGTCCCTAAAACGTTGATCGTCATTCGACCAAGGGAAATAGGACATGATCCTACGTTTCGACAGGTAATAAATCGCCGAGGCTTTCGGGGCGGCTTCTTTGGCGACGGGGAATGACAGTGACAGCTCAAACAACATCTCAAGCTCTTGATAGAACTTGTCATCGCGGCCGTCGAGAGAACCCGCACCAGTAATCCTCCCCATGTTGGTAAAAGGCTCACCGCTCTGGGCGTAGCTAGGTTCTAAGGTAAAATACTGGCCGCTTTCGTTGAATTTACCGTATTGGGGTAAGCGTTCTTTACGCACGAGTTCGCCCAAACGTAAATGATCCACAGCAACGTTGCGTAAGCTTTTTACCGCTCTAATGCTCGACTCAAGTAGCAAATCGATTTGCAATACATGGCGCTGAACCTGCTCTTCACGCTGTTCCATCTGCTGTGCTTTTTGGCGGTCGAAAAACATCCATGCGGTCAACAAAGACATGACGATAACGCCGATGTACGTATAAAAAACGGCACGGTTGTAGTTCTTCTGGATCGGCGATTTTAGTTGGAGATCCGGCTCACTCGATTTCATCCACTACCCTTGATTGCAGCGCTTAATTTCAGCCTACGGCGGCAAAAACTATGAGCTCCATATAGTAGCAGGAAGGAACTGCCAATCACATAAAATAATTGTCAGATAAAGCCTACTCATACCACTGATAAGTCGATTAAAAATCTACTACTCCATAAAATTAAGGCCTCCATATCTGAGGCCTTAGTCATTACCCTAAATTAAACTGACCTGCTTTACAGATGCTCTTCAGCGTATTCCGCTAAGCGTGAACGCACCACGCCATTCAGATACACGTTGGCACTGCCTTCAAAGTCTTTAAAACGTTCGACAATATAGGTTAAACCTGAGGTAACAGCAGTTAAGTAGTTAGAGTCGATTTGCGCTAAGTTACCGCAACAAATCAGTTTTGTGCCTTCGCCCATACGGGTGATCATAGTTTTGATCTGCGAGGCAGTGAGGTTTTGGCATTCATCTAATAGCACTATGGAGTTTTGGATCGACCGCCCGCGCATAAAGTTTATCGACTTAAACTGAATGTTAGCCTTCTCCATGATGTAATTCATGCTGCCCGTGGGATTCACATCATTCTTATGCAGCACTTCGAGCGTATCGGTAATCGCGGCCAGCCACGGCATCATCTTCTCCTCTTCCGTGCCGGGCAAGAAGCCGATAGATTCGGCGATTTCTGGGGTGTTACGGGTGACAATCACTTTGTCGTAGCGATTACGCTCGACCACCAGTTCCAACGCCGCCGCCATGGCCAGCAAGGTTTTACCGCAACCCGCAGGGCCAGTTAAGATCACCAGATCTATATCGGGATCGAGCAGCGCCTGCAATGCCATGCCTTGATAGACGTTTTTAGGTTTAACACCCCATGCTTCGAGGTTTTTCACCCGCTCACGGCCTAAATCTAAAATATGTAAATGGGTGTCTGTGCGCTCGATAACACGACCGCAAAAATCAGACTCTGTGTCGATAAGATATTGGTTGATATAGAAATTATCATTTTCGAGGTCTTTGAGCGGTACTTCATGCACTGTATGTCTACCGTGGCGCTCGGTGGAGACCTTGTTCAAGTGCTCCCAAAAATTACCTTCAAACTGGTAAAAGCCTTTACTGAGGAAGCGGATATCATCAATCAACTGGTCAGTTCGGTAATCCTCAACCAATTGAATACCCGCACCTTTGGCTTTAAGGCGCATATTGATATCTTTGGTGACTAAGACAACGGTACGGGGATGATGTAGGTTTTGTAGATGTAGCGCGGTATTGATAATGCGATTGTCGTTTCCATCTCCAGGCAGTGCGCCTAAGGTAAAATCGACAAGGTGATCAGGGAAAATTGAGAGCGAACCGACGGCATCGGCATGACCCTCTCGGCTGGGTAAAGGGACGCCATTGATAATCTGCTCAGGAGTAGTTTCACCGCCTAGGGTATCTTCCAATGCCCTGATAGCAACCCGAGCATCACGACTCACATCACTCTTTCGATCTTTAATCTGGTCCAACTCTTCTAGCACTGTCATCGGAATGACCACATCGTGCTCTTTAAACGAATAGATCGCCAAAGGTTCATGTAGTAACACATTGGTATCCAGTACAAACAACTTTCTGTCGTCTTGTTCCATGGCGCCTCCAGAGTGCTTCATTAAAGTTTAAACACACTTTTGAGTCTCAATAAAAGTTACACGGCTCCTATTACTGGCTAAGCATATGGCAAAGAATGATCATAAGGTTCAAGTTGATAGCACTTTACTCGCACTTAAACCTTAAGTTGATATTGGCACCAAACTCACAAGATAACAATACAGCAACCATTGTTTACCTTACAGACTCGAAGCAGTGTATAACCGCGGATGTGACATTAGCGTGACAGTTTCATGTACTGACATGACAATTTTGTCGCTTGTACAATTTGTAATCTAGCACTCTGGGAATTAGGCTCTAACGGGTGAGAGGGCGATTTAAATATCACGAGTATTGGTATAACATACGCGCCCTTTGTTAGAGTCCGCCTAGAAATGAGAATTTAAGATGCCGTTCGCCTTAGGTCAACGTTGGATAAGTGATACCGAGTCAGAGCTTGGTTTAGGAACTGTGGTTCAAGTAGAAGGCCGTATGGTCACTGTATTATTCCCTGCCACGGGTGAGAACCGCATGTTCTCCCGAGCAGAAGCCCCTCTGACACGCGTTATATACAATCCCGGCGATTCGGTTGAAAGCCATGAAGGCTGGAGCCTTGCGGTCAGTGAATTGACCGAGAAAGACGGGATAGTGATCTATCACGGCATTCACAGTGAGACAGGCGAGCAAGCTACCCTGCGTGAAACCCTGCTGAACCACAATATTCGTTTCAACAAACCCCAAGACCGTTTATTTGCTGGCCAAATCGATCGCCTCGACCGTTTTGGTGTGCGTTATCAATGCCAAATGTTGCGCCACAAACTGGCCTCATCGGATTTGCTGGGTCTGCAAGGTCCACGTGTTGGACTTATTCCACATCAAATGTGGATTGCCCATGAAGTCGGCCGTCGCTATGCACCGCGTGTACTGTTAGCCGATGAAGTGGGTTTAGGTAAAACCATTGAAGCAGGTCTGATTATTCACCAACAACTGCTGACCGGCCGCGCCGAACGCATTCTGATTATCGTGCCCGATACTCTGCGCCATCAGTGGTTAGTGGAAATGCTGCGCCGCTTTAATCTGCGTTTTTCGGTATTCGATGAAGACCGTTGTGTGGAAGCCTATGCCGATCATGACAATCCTTTCTACACAGAACAGTTAGTGATTTGTTCACTCGAATTACTGCGTAAGAAAAAACGTCTTGATCAAGCCCTAGATGCCGATTGGGATCTGTTAGTGGTTGACGAAGCGCACCACTTAGAATGGACCGAAGAAGCGCCAAGCCGCGCCTATCAAGTGGTTGAAGCATTAAGCGAAGTCATCCCAGGCGTTTTGCTGTTAACCGCAACACCCGATCAACTCGGCCATGAGAGTCACTTCGCCCGTTTGCGTCTGCTCGATCCGGATCGTTTCTACGATTACGATGCTTTCTTAGCTGAAGAAGACAGTTATAAAGACGTCGCCATTGCCGCCGAAGCCTTGGCTGGTAACGCTAAATTACCCGATGCAGCCATCAACAGCTTGACCGAATTACTGGGCGAGAAAGACATCAGCCCAAGTATTCGTTTAATCCAAGCCGAGGGTATTGATGCCGAAGTACAACAGGCCGCCCGCAGCGAATTACTGCAAGAATTACTTGACCGTCACGGTACTGGCCGCGTGTTATACCGAAACAGCCGCGCCTCAGTAAAAGGCTTTCCAAAGCGTTTCTTTAACGCTTACCCACACGCCATGCCAGATCAATATCAAACAGCCGCACGCGTCAGCGGCATGATGGGCGGACACAAGTCATTAGAGGCGAAAGCGGCGCAAGCCCTAAGCCCTGAAAAACTGTATCAAGAATTTGAAGATAACAGCGCCAGTTGGTGGAAGTTCGATCCCCGTGTGGATTGGTTAATCGAGTTCTTAAAATCACACCGCAGCAAAAAAGTGCTGATCATCGCCAGCCAAGCGGAAACGGCCCTTAGCCTAGAAGAAGCCCTGCGTACCCGCGAAGGGATTCAAGCAACGGTATTCCACGAAGGCATGTCGATTATCGAGCGCGATAAAGCCGGCGCTTACTTTGCCCAAGAGGAAGGCGGCGCACAGGCGCTGATCTGTTCTGAAATTGGTTCTGAAGGTCGTAACTTCCAGTTTGCCAGCCACTTAGTGCTGTTCGATCTGCCACTAAACCCCGATCTATTGGAACAGCGAATCGGTCGTTTAGACCGTATCGGCCAGAAAAATGATATCCAAATTCACTTGCCATACCTTGAAGATACCGCCCAAGAACGTTTGATGCAGTGGTATCACCAAGGGCTGAACGCCTTTGAACTCACTTGTCCGAGTGGTCATGTGCTTTACAGTGAATTTGCCGAAGATCTGCTAAACGTGCTTGTGGGTGATGACAGCGATGAGCTGACAAACCTGCTCAATCACACCCAGAGCCGTTATAAAGAACTCAAGCACGCCATGGAGCAAGGCCGCGACAAGCTGCTGGAAATCAACTCACACGGCGGCGAGAAGGCACTGGCAATCGTCAACCGCCTTGCCCAAAGTGACGGTGATACTCATTTAATCGGCTCAGTGATCCGTCTGTGGGATATTATCGGTGTTGATCAAGAAGATAAGGGTGAAAACTCGATTATTCTACGCCCGAGTGAGCACATGATGTTCCCAACTTACCCTGGCTTGCCAGAAGATGGCGTGACGGTAACCTTTGATCGTGACACAGCGTTATCACGCGATGATATTGCGCTGATCACCCAAGAGCATCCGCTGGTGCAAACGGGACTCGATCTGATCACTGGTTCTGAAACTGGCACCACCAGCGTCGCGATTCTGAAGAATAAAGCCCTGCCAGCAGGTACCTTATTCTTAGAACTCATCTACATGGCCGATGCTTCAGCACCTAAGTCAAGCCAGCTGTACCGTTATTTACCGCCTACCCCCATTCGCGTGTTGTTGGATAAAAACGGTAACGACCTATCGGCTAAGGTGGATTACGCCAGTTTCGATAAGCAATTAAGCGCGGTGAATCGTCACATTGGCGGCAAGTTAGTCACGGCATCTCAGCCTATTTTGCATCCGTTATTTGCTAAGGGTGAAGAATATGCTCAAGTGGTTGTCGATGAGATGGTCGCCCAAGCCAGAGAGAAAATGACTCAGCAACTGAGCGCAGAGCTTGATCGTTTAGAGTCACTTAAAGCTGTGAACCCCAATATCCGTGAGGAAGAATTGGAATACCTGCGCAACCAGATGCAAGAGTTAAACACTTATCTGGATGCCAGCCAGTTACAACTCGATGCGATCCGTATGGTCCTCGTCAGCCACGTATAGACCCAAGCGGAACAGCAGGTTTCAATCAATTAGCCCAGCCTCAGCGTTGGGCTTTTTTATGCCCTGTGGCTTTCGATTCCAAGTGGCCTTTTATTACAAGTGGCTTTTTATACTAAATGACAGGTGCAATTCTTTGGCGAGGAAAATTCACTTTTTGGTAATTGTTCAGGTTATACTCAAACACTGATGAATTTATGAGACTACACAGGTGGTTATCAATTCTATGCCGCGCATTCTTTCACTCCTCTTTTGCCTCATTCTCGGCATCACAACCATCGCTACCCACGCGGCAGACACGACAACAACTCCGCCAACATCCGCGCCAGCCGAAATCAGTGCCAAAAAGTCGAATAACAGCTATCTACCCACAAATGAAATTAAACAAATCACGATTAATAATCAGCCCTACGATTTGTTAGTGCGACCATGGGAAGGTAAAAAGAAACTTGGTGCGGCGATAATCCTGCCCGCCACCAATGGTACCGCAGACGCGCCTGGATTGATGGCGTTTGTACGCCGCAATATCAATCCTGCTGGTTGGGCCAGCTTAAGTTTAACTCCGCCAACAGAAATGCCCGCAGCTAACTTTGCCACCGCCGCCACTGAAGTGACCTCGCCTGGCGCCGCGCAATTAAGCTCACCGTCCAACAAACCAAGCCCTAAAATCAAGCCCGAAGATAACAGCAAGCATCTGCAAGAGCAGGAAGATTTTCTAGTCAAAAGCATGTCGCAGTTAGATGCCGTCGGTGCAGATTATGCGGGAAAACGTATTTTGATCACCGCAGACCAAAGTGCAGGATTATTGATTAGCCTATTAAGCCAGAAGAAGATTGCCGATCCCGATGTGCTGATTGTCATCAATCCCTATCGAGAAGACGAACAGCGTAATCAAGCACTCGCGGAGCAACTGGCAAAACTTACGCTGCCCATTTTAGATATTCAATCACCAGACGGTCACCCAGCCTCATTGGAGACGGCCGACAATCGCAAAAAACTCGCGGTGACCTTAGAAAGCCCTAACTATCGCCAAACTACCCTAGCGCTCAATTTAGATAACGAGAGCGCATGGCAGAATTGCTTAAATGCGATTAAAGGCTTTTCTGCCCGAATGAGCGGCGCGCATTAAAAACGGCGATTCAAGCTAATTCAGACAAAATAGCATTACCAACCCGATTGGCGATCCCGATAGGGTTTCTGCGGATCTTTCAGCTGACGCGTCGCCGCTATCTTGCTATTTTTGCCTAACAATAACCGAATCTGACTAATAGACTCGCGGCACAGCAGGCTACGGATAGAAGCAGTCCAACTGCGATTAATGCTAAGTTTGATGGCCGCAGCTGCATCCGGTGAGGTTTGCATCAGTTGCCGCGCCAATTGCTCAGCGGCTTCCATGGGCGTCTCACTCACTTGTGTCACGAGTCCTAAAGCTAGCGCTTCATGACTATCAAGCACTTTTGCCGTCAGGCTAAGTAACATGGCTTGATCCTTAGGCATAATTTGCCTTAATGCGACTAAACCCGCCATATCCGGCACAAGTCCCCATTTCGCTTCCATGATAGATAACTTACTGTCGTGGCTAGCAATACGCACATCTGCGCCTAAAGCGATCTGCATACCGCCGCCATAGCAACAGCCCTCAAGCACGGCAATCACTGGCACAGGCAAGGTTTGCCAACCTAGTGACACCCGCTGTGCCAAATTCGCATTCCCCGGTAAGCCCTTAAACAGTAACTTAACTGCCTGCATCGGTGCCGACATGACGCTTTTAACATCGAGCCCAGAGCTAAAATGCCCACCCGCTCCCGAGAGGATCACGGCTAGCACCGCACGATTGGATTTAATACTTTTAATCGCGCAGTCAAGCTCACTAAACATTAAATAGTTAATAGCATTCATTTTTTCAGGACGATTAAGCAACACGTAGGCGATGCCATCATCGATTTTAACTTGTACACTTTGGCCACTCATGAAATATTCCGTTACTGGTCAGTCCAGAATAAATGTTAACACGTTTGGCATAATTCACTAAAAGATATAACATGAGCCTGTTTTTTGACTTAAGTCAAAATATTGCCAATTCCATCATGGATTGAAGGTAACTTATGTTAGGCTGTCATCACTACGTGCAGTAATCCTAATGTATTTTTCGATTAGATAGCCTTAGCAAGCTCAATAATTAAGCGTATTTAACCGCTAGCTATTTAACTGCTAGCTATTTAACTGCTAAAAATCGACACCAGTATCGCAATGCTACCTGCAGCGAAGGATGATTGGGCAGCAATATATGGATTCTATAGTCCTTTTTTAGTCACTATATCCTTGTTATTTACTCAACATTAGCCAGTTCGATTTAAGATTCAGCATGATTTGATTCAACAATGATTCAAATTTTAATGCCACCAAAAAATATAAATTTATCAATGATATCTATAAGTTACATATAAAAGATATTAATCAGACTTGCCCGAAGAACGCAATTCGTCAGTCAGACCTAAAAAATAAGTGTTATCTTCAATAAATGGGCAAATAAGGATCACTAGTCAGCATGTCAATATCTGTACTCATCTGTGACGATTCCGCCATGGCACGTAAGCAAATGGCCCGCACACTTCCCAAAGAGTGGGATGTGGAAATAACTTATGCGACCAATGGTGCCGAAGGCCTTGATGCCATCCGCGCTGGAAAAGGCGAAGTGGTGTTTCTCGATCTCAACATGCCTGTAATGGACGGTTATGAAGTACTGCAAACCGTGCAGCAACAGGACTTACCCGCGCTGATTATTGTGGTATCCGGCGATATTCAAATCAAAGCTCACGAGCGGGTTAAAGCCTTGGGTGCGTTAGATTTTATTCAAAAACCGGTGAGCGCCGATGCCATCAGCAACATTTTGCAAGATTACGGCATCTTAACGCTGACGCAGAAAGATCTCACCGATGAAGTCCCGATGATCAAAGTCGACATGCGCGACGCTTGCCAAGAAATAGCCAACGTTGCCATGGGACGCGCCGCCGATCTGTTAGCTAAGTTACTCGATGTATTCGTATTACTACCTATCCCTAATGTGAACGTGCTTGAAGTCAGTGAGTTAACCATGGCGCTCAAAGCCACGGAAGAAAGCTCAACCGTATCCGCACTCTGCCAAGGTTTTATCGGTGCGGGTATTGCGGGAGAGGCCCTGCTCTTGTTCCATGATTCCAGCTTTAAAGACATGGCCAAGTTGATGGGATTAGCTAATCCAGAAGACAAAAATACTGAGATAGAAGTCCTGATCGATACTGGAAACGTACTGATAGGCGCTTTCCTTAACGGCATTTCTGAACAGCTCGACATGAAATTTAGTCAGGCTCACCCTGTCGTGCTGGGACGGCACTGCACGGTTAACGATCTGATCCATGATAATTCAGAGAAATGGCACCGAACTTTGGCAATGGAGATCAACTATCGGATTGAAGATTATAATATTCAATGCGATTTGCTACTGCTCTTCACCGAGGATTCTATCCCCACACTTAGCTATAAACTCGGCTATTTACTCGATTAACCAGTTGGATTTTATCCTATGTCAAATGACCAAAGCGCAATGAACGAACTACACTGGCTCATCGATATGGTGCAAACCATAGAGGTGGGATTAGTGGTATTAGATCGCCATTACAATATCCAGCTGTGGAACGGTTTTATGGAGAATCACAGTGGTGTTTCCCCTAATTCGATCAAAGGTCAAAACCTATTTACCCGCTTCCCCGATCTGCCTGCCACTTGGTTAAAGCAGAAAATGGAATCGGTTTTTATGCTTAAAAACCGAGCCTTTATCAGCTGGGAACAACGGCCGTACGTTTTCCAATTTAAAAACTATCGCCCGATTACAGGCCGTGCAGACTATATGTACCAGAACGTGACCCTGCTGCCGCTGGCATCGCTCACGGGACAAGTGACCCATATCAGTGTGATTATTTATGACGTGACAGATATCGCCATCAACAAATTGCAACTTAAAGCTGCCAACGAGCAACTCGAACGCCTTAGCCAAACAGATGGTCTAACTCAGTTGCATAATCGTCGTCATTGGCAAGAGTGCTTAGACCACGAGTACGACTTGTATGCCCGCTACTCAGGTATAGCAAGTTTAGCCATGATAGATATCGATAACTTTAAACATATCAACGACAGCTATGGTCATGTGGCGGGTGATAAAGTCATTCAGCATATTGCGCACTTACTCAGCCAATCCTTACGTGATACCGACTGTGCAGGACGTTATGGCGGCGAAGAATTTGCGGTTGTATTGCCTAAAACCAGCGGCGCAGATGCGATGAACTTTACCGAGCGACTCAGGGAGAAAATCGCCGCATCCGTCATAGTGTATGAAAGCCTTAAGATTACTGTGACGGTAAGTTTAGGCGTATGTGAAATTGGCTCCCATATTACCAGCAGTTCTAGCTGGATCTCCTGCTCCGATAAAGCCCTGTACGAAGCGAAACAAAAAGGCCGTAACTGCAGTGTTTTACATACGAGTAAAACAAGTAAATCCTAAGTATACCCAATAAAAATGCCCATCAATGATGGGCATTTTTATTTAAAACAAGTGAAGATTAAACTCGAGATCCACCAACGAATTAATGAGGAAAACCATCATCTTCTTCGTCTTCATCTTCTTCGTCATCCATTTCATCGCCGACGAAATAAGTACCCCAACCGTCATATTCCACTTTCTGCTTTACCGCTAATTGCAGCAATTGCTCGGCCGCTTTGTCCAGTAATTCAACATCCAGTTTGTGGTGTGCGACAGCATCGAAACAGAAGATAATTGAACCATCCTCCAGTTCCATTTCTTCAGCGTCGTTTACCTCAAAACCTAATTTAAAGGCATCTACTGCGGCTTTTTCAAGACGGTCAAAATTGGTCGATGAAAAGTGATGCTCAATAACATATTCCGCATCAGGCTCTGAGCCATCGTCAAGCAGGGCTTGCACTATGTCACGATTCTCTGCAAGTTGGGCTTTTAACTGACTTTCAATAGACATGGATTTGTCTCCGTTAAGGTAAATCTGGCTCAAATTGGCATTATACGTCATCACTCGCGAGAGTTTTACCCATAAGTGCTGCCGCTTCTTGATTTATCTCAGCAAATCTCGCCGACATGCTGGCATGGATTTGCGCAGAGAAGTTTTTCACATCGGCTTTATCTAAACCTGCGGTCGGCACAGGTGCCATCATATCGATGATGACGACACCGTTATTCCAGCGATTTAACTTAATATGGCTCTGACACGAAGCAACCACTGGCACCACTGGCACTCCCGCCGCGATTGCAGTATGGAAAGCTCCCGCTTTAAAAGGTAACAGACCACGACCACGCGAACGTGTACCTTCAGGAAAAATCCATACGGATAGATTCTTCTGCTTAATTTTTTCAACCGTTTTAGCCATAGTATCAAAGGCACTGTGACGGTTTTTACGGTCGATAAGAATATTACCTGACAACCAATAGATTTGACCGAATAGCGGCATCCACGCCAAACTCTTCTTGCCTAAACTCACTGTACCTTTAGGAACTGCTGTCGTGTGAGTAAAGAGATCAAAGTTATTCTGATGATTTGCTAAGAAAATATACGGGCCGTCCTGCACATCTTCGTGCCGGCGAACAATCACTTTAATCCCAAGGATTGGCGCAACCGATGAGAAGATCTTGGCGAACATATGTACATTGTCGCGATGGCGAGGCCTTAATAAACACACTAAGCCACCAAAAATAAAGGCAAGCAACAAGGATACCGCCAACAACATTGATCTGACGATTAAAAGCACGATTTACTCCGACTGTAAAAGTGGCGACAGTATAGCCACCATGGCTTTGGGACTCAATATATTGTTTACATCTGTAAGCTGACTTGCTAACAAGCAAGCAAAAAAAGCCCATCGATATACTGAACCTCCAGTGTATCGATGGGCTTTAAGATTAATATCGAACTAAGCGTGGTGCTTGGGTAGGATTTCAGACTCAGTTGCCTGAGGCGAGACTTTACTTAACACAAAGCGGATCACTAAGGCACTCACGGCCAAAGTCGCGACAATTGCCGCACCACTAGGGAGGTCTAAGGTCGCCGATAGAACTAAGCCCAAAACATAGCCCAGTAAACCGACGAGGTAAGCGTAAAATAGCCGACCTTTACCACGGTACTTGTTCAACGCTAAAGCTGGCAATATCAAGGTACTGAACACCAGATAAACGCCCACTAATTCCACCGATAAGGTAATCACTAGCGCAAATAGCAGATAAAATCCTGCCCCGTCCAACATCTGGGGGCGCAGGAATATCGCTAATAACACCAGTGAATACACTACGGCCGGCAAAATCAGTTGTGACCAACTCACCCACAGGATCTGACCTGACATCAATTGCTTTAACAACTCGGCGCCATGTGGGTCGTTTGCCAGCAACAGCATTGCGGCCACCGCAGACAAGACGTAAAAGCAGCCAATCATAGCCTCCAACTCACCCGCCATACGCTTAGCTAACCAAGCGATAAACCCTGCACCCGCAAGGGCAAACAGCGCTGGCATCCACACATTAGCAAACGGCATGTCTTCTAATCTGTGGTCCATGTGAGCGACGATGGCACCTAAGGCAGCAACTTGCGCTATCGCTAAATCTATAAAGATGATGCCACGCTTAAGCACTTGTCTCCCAAGTACAATATGCGTCGACAACACTAAGATCCCCGCTGCCAATGCAGGTAACAGAATCGACATTAGCTCAAGATCAAACATAGGTTTATTTCACTCCATTTAAGAGGGAAATCACGCTGTCATACAGGCTAAATAAATCTTGGCTCTTATCATTCCCCCCCACAGACATAGGCAGCATTACCACGGGCAAGTTCGCTTTTTCACCCAGCCATTTTGCACCGCGCTCATCCTGATAAGAGGCCACAACTACGGCCAGAATATCCCCCTGCTCGGCGCGCGTCAGCAGACTCGCTAAGTGGCCGCTAGTGGGGGCTAAACCCGGTTTTGGCTCTAAATCTGCCACTTGCTCGATACCAATCCAGTTGAATAAGTATCTGAAGCTTGAGTGGTAAGCGATCACTTTTTTACCTTGTAATCCCTTAGCTTGCGCTTCCCAACGCGGGACTGCGGCTTGCCAGCGAGTAGTAAAATCTGCCAGTGACTGTTGATAATCTGCCGCGCCAGCAGGATCTAACTGAACCAGCTTCGCACTCAATGCCGTGGCGACTTTTAACAGTCGCGTCGGGTCAAAATGAATATGTGGATTGCCTTGAGCATGCACATCCCCCATGCTGCGATCGACACTGGCCAGTTTATCTAAGGTCTCGATTTGATCGGCAGCGAAAAACAAGCCTTGCTCAGTCGAGCGCACTTTTGCGTTTGCCGACTTCATCTGCAGCATAGGCAACCAACCCACTTCAAGATCGGCACCTGCGCACACCACAAGATCCGCCTGACGCATTTTAGCGATCAAACTCGGACGCGCCTGCACTTGGTGAGGGTCTTGTAATGCCGTCGTTGCCGAATAGATGCTAGCCGTTGGAGCAAGCTCCTTGGTCAATGCCGCGTATTCAGGTTCACAGGCAAACACATTCAGCTCGGCATGGGCCAAACCAGTATAAGTGACAGATAAGGCCACAGCGGCCAATTTAGCTAAATTAGAATTGATGCGCACCGTGAGCCCCCAGAGACATAATATATTGAATAGTGAAGATGTTATCGTCTTCTATTCCATCGAAGTTAGTACCCTTTTGATTGGTATACTGGAAACGAACCGTCGAGAAGTGGCTAGAATGCCAAGCCAAACTCACCTCAGATTCCTTCAACTTTTGCCCATGAAAATGATCGCCATGGAGCTCTTGCGTATCAGCTTCACCATAACGCACACCCGCTGACCAGCTCGGCGTGAATTGGTACACACTGCTCAGATACCAACCTTGGTGGTAATCTTGGCTCGGTGCATCCTCAGGATGTAAATCGATAGGTGTAAAATCGCTCACGCGGTAGTACTCACCGCTCACAGTGAGATTTTGATATTTGTAGTTACCGTTAGGCGCCCACTTATACACAAAATCAGCACCATAGGTATTTTTACCTGTGTAAGATGCGGCATGGCTATGACCTTCGTGCTCATCACCATGGGCATGCTCATCTTCATGTTCCCCTTCTTCATGGGCAGTCACTTGGCCATTTTCGTTGCGCAAGTAACTCAACCCCGCTTGCCATGAGCTGTTATCGCCTATGTCGCCACCAATTTTTGAGTACAAGGTATAAACGCCGACCTTCTTAAACTCACGCTCACCATGCTCATCGGCAGCATGTAAACTATCGCCCTTAAAGGCTTCAACGCCCATTGTCCAATACAAGTCCGTCGGCGCTACGTAGTTAAAACGTATACCGTCATCAAAATAATGTCCCCCTAAGAATGCACGGTAAACCACAGGACGGTCGGTGAAGGAATCAGTATGTAAGTGTTGGTTATTGAGGTAACCAATGTCCGATAAGAAACGGCCACCACGGATAGAAAACCCCGCTGGCATCGCCATGGTTTGAATAAAGGCTTCTTCCAGATTCAGTTCAGTCTCACCGTCATGCATTTCAACTACTGCGGTGATTTTACCGTAAAACATATCATCGATATTGGCACTCATCGCCAGTTCAGTTTCACCTAAACCAAAGCCATCTGGACTCTCGGCTAATGGGCGTTCTCCCGTCTGATAATATCCATTTAGCACACCACTGATATTAGGGTTGGTCAAGCTCGAGTCTTCAGCAAATAAGCTAGGCGAAACGAGCGCACACGCCAAAGCCACCAAAGAAATTCGGGTATTTAAAACAGTCATGATATCTCCAAAATACAACTAGCACTCGACGACCGATGTTAAGTCATCAAGAAATACAATAAGTTAAAATTTTAAGTTGATTTAGAGAGCGAAGGGAGGCGCACGACTGCGATAAACACTGACGTGTTCAAAAATAGAGGAAGGTAAAATAAATTCGACCACATCGAAATGCTGTATAGCTAAATTCAGCGTCAGCGGATGGGTCAATAAAATCTTGTTGAGTTGGTGCTGATGGAAGCACAGGGTACAGTGAGTCTTAGCGCCATCATCAAGATGGGTCACACTATGAGCTGAGGCAGCAAGAGACAGCAATATCAGTACGGCAGCAAGCCATATCGAAATTGTGCGTCTAATGTGACTTTTAAGTCTCACTCAGTCGTCCCCATAGTTAAAAAGTTGCATAAGTCTATGTCAGTGCCATAGCAAGTTGCAATAAGGTAATCGCTTTGCAAAAGGTTACAAGATATTTGAGGTACCCAGTCTTACCAATAACTTCTTGTTTCAATAGCGGTAGGAACTTGTGAGAACTCAGGTAAAAAACGCATTTAAGATTAGCTTAAGTGAGTGTAACTATAGTGTATTTAGTTTTTATGTCTGCGAGCACAATGACGAAATCAAGCTCGATATGGCTCCGTTTTATCCACCTAAAGGCAACTATTATGCTAGCATTTTTTCGTGAAAACTTAGGGCTTATCTTAGGGATAGTCATCTTCAGCGCGGTGATATTTGGTGGTATTTATTACGTTGAGCACTCCTTAACGAGCCAAGAACAAGTCGTGCAGTAAATAAAGACTCATTAAGCGCGGCTGCAATTCACCCCTTAAATCCTCTTCGTTGCATTTTGAGCGCCCGCTAAAGGCGCTCAAATGATGTTCGTCTCTGGAAAATTTACCGCCGATTTTCCTATCCATAACGAATCCACTTATTAGCCTAACGATACTTCTGCCTTTGATCGCTATCATCGACTTGCTCGGGCGCTTCAATGGTGATGACTTGATCCATAAAATGGCTCACAAACAACAACATCAACGAAAAAATCATTACAGGGATCGCAAAATACCGCACAGAGGCATCAAAGTAACTGTATCCCGCCATAAACACACTCAAATAAAATCCTAATAACTTGAGTTTAGCCAATGTTGGGCTGCGGCCTAACCAAGCCGCACAATGGGGGCAACGCACTTGGGCGTCGAAACCTTTGCCTCTTTGCTGGCTAATGTCACTGACCTTGATGTATTGATTACAATGGGAACACAACATGAAAACACGATTCCTAAATAACGATGCGCAAGTTTACCAGATACCGACTAGAGTTCGGCCTGTAAATACCCAAAATGTCGGAAAAAGCAGATAAAGCACCGCACTCAAGGTTAAGCTCAAATCAACCCTTCCCTAAAAAAGTTTAATTCCAAGGGCTATTTCACTCGCAGATATTTTACAGTAGATCCGGCAACATCTATCATACTCAGACATATTTCTACTTAAGATCACTCCTATGCACCGCTACCTCGCTCTCGTGTTTGCCCTGCTAATACCACTACTGAGCCTTTCATCCCAAGCGCAAACTGAACCTGTCGCTGCAACCGAAAGCCCATTAAGCACTCCTGTAACGCTCAAGGCAGAACTGGCAATGCTGCAACAGGCTATCGATACGGATATACGTAAACTAAAAAATGCCAAAGGCGAATTGAAGACAATTGTTGAATATCGAATTCAAAACAAAACCTTACAGTTACGTAATAAGATTAAAGATCTGCTCGAAGCAACACCAATCGACAAGGCTTTTCTGCAGCCATTAATCCAAGGACAACTTAACTACATCCAACAAATTGATGCTTATATCGATGTCAACATTAGTAAATTGGAACAGCAATTAGGTTCAAGCACAGATGATGCGACTCTGCTGGAAATATCAAAGCGCGAATTAGAAAAAGACACCTATTACAAGCAACAACTCGAGACGCTCACTTGGCTCGAACAAGTTGGCCAAGATATTAGCGAAGCACAAAAATCACTGATGCAAATTTTAGTAGCACGTGCCGATACGCTAGAAAGTTTAGTGACTTATACCCAGCAACAACTACAAGCAGCAATCGATACCGCAACCAATGCAGGTAAAGATGTCACTTCGGCGCAAACCAGCCAAGTAATGATGCTAAAGGAACGCTTAGCACAGAATAGTCAGAGCTTAAATATCGACATCAGCCTACTCGACGCCTTAGGCCATGATACCGCCGCGCTGAAAAAGACACTCTTTAGTGTTTCAGGTGATATAACTCAAGATGTGTTGAACTTTGATGTGGCATCAAGCCTCGTTGAGCAGTGGCTAAATACGGCACAAGAACAAGCGATTAATCACGGCCCAACCGTCGTGTTTAAGTTATTTGTTTTCTGTTTGATCTTGTTTATTGCGGGTCTCGCCGGCAAGTTAGCCAAACAGATAGTGAAAAATACCGTTAGCAATTCTAAGTTGAATTTAAGTAAGTTATTACAAGACTTCTTCACCTCGCTATCAGGTAAAGCCGTCTTTACTATCGGGCTGTTAATTGCCCTTTCACAGCTTGGGATCGAACTTGGTCCCTTGCTCGCAGGCTTTGGTATCGCGGGTGTTATTATTGGTTTTGCCCTGCAAGATACCCTGTCGAATTTCGCCTCAGGCATGATGATCTTAATTTACCGTCCCTATGATGTGGGCGATTTGATCAACGCCGCTGGCGTCACCGGACGCGTCAGTCACATGAGCCTTGTCTCCACCACGATTAAAACCATGGATAACCAACGTCTTATTATTCCTAATAATAAGATTTGGGGTGACACAATTAACAACATCACAGCTGAGCATCAACGTCGAGTCGATATGACCTTTGGGATCAGTTATAGCGACAGCATCGAACAAGCTGAAGCGATTCTCAAGTCCATCGTCGAAGCGCATCCTAAGGTACAACCATTGCCAGAACCGACGATTAAACTACATCTATTGAGCGAATCTTCGGTCGACTTTATCGTTCGCCCTTGGGCAAAACCGGAAGATTACTGGGAAGTATATTGGGACATTACCCGCGAAGTGAAAATGCGCTTTGACGCCGAAGGGATCAGTATTCCCTTCCCACAGCGTGATGTGCATATCTATCAAACCACGAAATCATCGCTTTAAACCAGCGTTAAACGAGAGAAGAAGGGCGTTGCAATGAGCTCGCCCTTATTTTTATCTCTGGCCTATAAATCTCTGCATCAAGTGTTAGCCTAAGCCGACTATCTCACCTTGCGCATCAATATCAATTTTTAAGTAACCCGGTTTCAGCCCTAGTCCTGGCATAGTCATCACATTCCCCACCAAGGCGGTAATAAACCCCGCACCAGCATGCAAGACTAAACCCCGCACTGGGATCTCAAAGTCCTGAGGAACGCCCTTTAAGCTAGGATCGTGACTAATAGATAACGGCGTTTTGGCCATACACAGGGGCAAATGTCCATAACCTAATACGGTCAGCTGCTGCGCCTGTTGTTTTGCCTCGATAGAAAGGCTAACGCCCGCTGCGCCATACCCCACCTCGGCTAAGGTGGATAACTTAGCCTCCAATGAGGCTTCATCTGAATATAACAGCTTGAACTGACTCTCGGTTTCAGCGGCGCGAACCACAGTCTGCGCTAAGGCGACAGCGCCCGCCTCCCCTTGGCTAAAAGCATCGCTGACCTCACAGCCAAAGGCGCTGCTCGCGTTGACGGCTTCAGTTAGCCATTGCAACTCGGCATCAGTGTCAGTGGCGAAACGGTTAATGGCAACCACCACAGGAATACCATAGCGAGCCACATTGTTGATATGCCAGTTTAAATTTGCAAAGCCTGCTTCGAGTCGAGCATGATCTGGTAGATTGATATCTGACTCAGACACCAAACCACTATTGGCCTTCAGCGCTTTTAAAGTAGTGACCAGCACAGCGGCAGCGGGCACCTGACCCGATTGACGCACTTTGATATTACAGAACTTTTCAAAGCCCATATCTGATCCAAAACCAGCTTCAGTCACCACAAAATCCGCCAGTCTGAGGGCGATATCATCAGCAATAATGGATGAATTACCGTGGGCAATATTGGCAAAGGGTCCCGCATGGATCAGACAAGGTGAACCATTTAAAGTCTGCATTAACGTCGGCTTTATCGCATCCGCCATGATGGCCGTCATCGCACCAGCGACACCTAAGTCTTCGGCGGTAATCACTTGCCCTTGGGTATTTAACGCCAGCACTAGACGACCGATCCGCGCCCGCATATCTGCCAAATCATGGCTTAAGGCTAAAATCGCCATCAACTCAGAGGCGGCGGTGATATCAAAACTGGATGCGTACTCTGGGCCATTATTATCGCCTAAGCCCACCTGGATTTGCCTAAGACAGCGATCGTTGTGATCGACCACTCGGTGCCAACGGATCTCACTGGGATCTATATCCAAAAACGCTTGCCCAGATTGCGCCTCAAATTCCGCCTTACCTAAGCGCGCTTCATGAAATAGCCGCGCCGCAATCGCCGCAGCCCCTAAATTGTGGGCACTGCTCACGGCATGAATATCACCCGTGAGATGCAAATTCATCTCCTGCATGGGTACCACTTGCGCATAACCGCCACCCGCAGCGCCACCTTTCACCCCAAATACAGGCCCCATGCTGGGCTGGCGAATACAGACACAGGCCTTTTTGCCTATGGCATTTAACGATTGCGTTAAGCCAATGCTCGTCACTGTTTTACCTTCACCGTGGGGCGTAGGCGTGACTGCGGTGACGATAATCAATTTGCCTTTGCGCTGCCCAGCCAAACGCTGCAACACACTGAGCTCGACCTTGGCTTTAGTGTGACCAAATTGCATCATCTCTTCGGGTAATAGACCTAAGTCGGCGCCCAGTTCATTAATGTCTTTTAGGCTAGCGCGATTCGAAATATCCATATCTGTCAGCATGCGTCGATTTCTCCCTTTCAAATACGCTTTGGTTTAGTATGAGGGGTTGCTAAGCACAACACTCATTGAATAGGGCGGATATTAGGTGATTGGCTTTAAGATATATAGCCGTCGAAAGGGTTAATGAGCGATTCCTTAATCTGCATCAAATAATCTGTCCTGCGTTCGAGCGGCTCAAGAGCGCCGTCGCCGCCAATGAGATCGAGCTCAGTCATTAGCAATGGTTCAGTATCTGGTAGGCATCTATGGGTCACAGCGTACCTTGATTTTTGTTTCTCAAAAGCAACAACCATAAACAACAACGGCGCCAGAAGGCGCCGTGGTTGTATGTATTATTGAGTGCGGCTTAAAACTGCACATCGCCACTTAAATGAGGTCGACGGCCTTTGCTGTCACGTAATTCAAATACCATATTATTAGCATTCTGCTCATAGCCAAATCCAACATCGGCAGGCATCAAGAGTGGTAGCTTAAAGGTCACATCCACAGTGAATGGACGATCGCCAATACTTGGCATCAGCTCGGCTAAACAACGGGCCTTAGACCACATGCCATGGGCGAGCACTCGATCAAAGCCAAAACGCTTTGAAAGCACTGGATGCAGATGGATCAAGTTATAGTCGCCAGATGCCTTAGCATAACGACGACCTAAATCTTCACTCAAACTCCAGCTTTGTGGTGTTTCCCATGCCATATCAATGGCTTTAGGTGGGCGAACGCGACGCCCAGCAACATCGATACGATATAAATAGGTGGATAGCGATTCCCAGACGAGTTCTTCACCGACAAACGCCTTAGACACAAATTCAAACTCTAAGCCAGAATCCGTCTCGCGGCTCGTGGTCAAGGCGCACTCGAGGGAGAAAGTCTCGTCCACCGTCACAGGCCGATACACTTGAATCCGATTCTTTAGGTGGATCATCCCAAGCAGTGGGAAAGTGATCCCATCGTGGGTAAAGATCACCGCATGCAGGCGAAATGCCATCACGTAGAGATAGGTTGGCGGTAGAACTTTACCGTCAAATTGAAAACCACACACCTGCGCATATTGGCTTACTTTAGCTTCAGACACAGTCACATGCGGCGCGGTCACCTTGATGTGGGGCAACGGCTGTTGATCCCAACCAGGCTTACGGCCAAAGAAGATCTTGCGATAAAGAGAAAACAGCGACGGCATCGCGTTCAATTCAACACAATATGCATTATTCAAGTCTGAGTACCTTTTAATTAACTATCCCTTGGCACAAAAATACATTGCCATAAATTACCCCGCACAGACGAGTAACGTCTGATCAATCAAGCTGATAACGAGTGTAAAACAGGCAGTGCTGCGTCTTAATAAGGGCTGATGCTGACTCTCCGAATGGACAACTATACCCAAACAACCTGAAAATGCAGGATTCAGCGGGAATTTAACGCACTTTAGGCAAGGCCCTTTATTGCTCCTGCATAAATGGCATTCACGCCATCCATGGCGATTGCGGTTATTTGCGGACCTAGTGGACTAAGTTCAAAATAACCAACACAGCATAAAGTGCATTAAAACCCGCCGGGACGGAGCGCCTAGGGCACTTCACTTCCGTGTTGCATCAATTCAAAAGGTGGCCGACATTCTGTCATTGATGCACCTTGAATTGAAGCACCCTAGGCGCTCTGAAACTCGTATCTTCAGGTCGCTTGGGTATATAGAGTCAGGTTTGGCGAAAACGGCGTGATTATAACCCAGAGCACTGAGTTCTGTGTATCCCTAAGTTTAGTAGGAATAATTACTACTAATAAAATCAATACATTAAAAATTAACGATGCAAATTTATCCATCTCAACTCGGCAATAACATCTCCAGAGTGCGAAAAATTTACGACTGTGCCACACTATCGTTCCACTCTCTTTAACCTAGTTATCACGTGCAAGATAAGAATTTTGATAAGCTCGCGCAAAAATTTGCGAAAAACATCTATGGTACGCACAAGGGCGAAATTCGTGCCGCAGTGCTATGGCGCGACCTCGTCCCCGCGCTGGCAAAACTGGGGGATAAAAAACTCAGAGTATTAGATGCGGGCGGTGGTTTTGGTTACTTTAGCCAAAGATTAGCGCGCCTCGGCCACGAAGTTGTACTCTGCGATATCTCTGCTGAGATGCTGGCTCAAGCCAAAGAACAAATTGATGCCTCCCCTGAACCATTAGCTATCCAGCTTATCCATGCGCCTATCCAAGCATTATCGGTCGATAACCATGGCTATTTCGATATCATACTGTGTCATGCAGTCGTCGAATGGTTAACGGATGCTAAGCCCACCGTAGCGGGTTTACTTACTATGCTAAAACCCGGCGGATTATTCTCTTTGATGTTTTACAACAAAGAAGCCATGCGCTTTCATGCTTTAGTGTCGGGCAATTTCGATTACGTCGCCGCTGATTTAAAAGTGAAGAAGAAAGTGCGACTAACTCCTACTCATCCACTTTATATTCAAGAAGTTAAAGATTGGTTTAGCGAATGGCAAATGTCACTCAT
The DNA here is from genome assembly GCF_036245925.1 of Shewanella sp. M-Br. Classification (NCBI taxonomy): domain Bacteria; kingdom Pseudomonadati; phylum Pseudomonadota; class Gammaproteobacteria; order Alteromonadales; family Shewanellaceae; genus Shewanella; species Shewanella sp. M-Br. Next base: position 43,331 of record NZ_BJBV01000017.1, on the reverse strand, counting down.
CAGCCAGTCTGGCGTGCGTGTAATCCACGACTATTTGAAAAAGAGTCAGCCCGCGGATTTCGACTATCACAAGCTGCTACAAATGGAGCTGGAGTACTCGCAACGCGAACCCTATATTTCCCTCGGCCGATATGTGCACTTTTTAGGGCAAAGCTTTGCAGTGTGAACGCGCGTCGTTACAAACGCGCTGCCTAAACGATTACTGACAAGTCTGTTTCCAGCAGGCGCTCACTTTGGCGCCTGCTTGCTCTAGCAATTGCACCACACTTTTATCCCCCACCACATGGCCAGCACCAACCACCACAAACAAAGGTGAAGTCACGTCAGTCGAGCCCATTAATTTTATAATGCCATCGGCCATCACATGGTTTCGCTGCCAGAGGATTTTCTCTAGCATTTTAGTGTCGCCCTCGCCGCCCATTTGCTCCTGCATTATTGTATCAAGCTCAGTTTCATTACCTGAACGCCAAGCCGTTATTAACGATAAAAGCTCCGCATCCGATGCGCTAATCGCCTCACGCACCATAGACCACTGCTCTTGACTATTAAAAGACGCTAACAATTGAAATTGTGACTCGGCGGTTTCCAACGGATACACAGGCAAAGTCGCATATCGAGCCATCAACTGCATATCAACGCCATAATCCGTGCTGTAACCTAAGTCGTTATAACGCAATAAGTTAACTTGAGTAGCCTGCAGCCAAGGTGCGAAAGATTGTATCGACTGACAAACATTTGCCGTGGCCGCGCAATAGGGCGTCATGCTCTCGACCGTTTGCTTATCTCGGCTCTGCCAATCTAAACCCTTAGTTTTATCGGCGCGGCCGTATTGTTGCAGTAAGGCTGTGCTATCGACTTTATTGATATCGACTTCTACAACTAAGCCCTTAGCTTTACCCAACGCGGTTTCAATTTGGGTGGGTAAAGGATAAAAGTCGGCACGTCCAATATGAATCGAACCCAGCAAATACGCGCTCTTGCCTTGCCATTGCACTTGATAAAATGGTGGTTTATCGGTTTCTGCACCCACCACTTTTGCGCTCAAACCCGCTAACGCCATAAAACAGATTGATGCAATTAGTCGCCATTGGCTTGTTGCCATATCCTTTGCCCCTTATAATTCCTGCAAATTTTGCAATGAGACGCTGTTATGCCACATACCAAGGTTATAGAGCAACTGAAAGAAAATCTTCAAATCGCCTATCGCCAAGCCATAGACGCCGACGCTAAGTTAGATGAGCTAAAGAAAGCTGGCCATGGAAACTTCACCAGCATATTCACGGCAGAACAAGGTTTTATCGCTTCGAGTAATCGCTTTCTGCCCTATGTGCAAGAGTTGGTCGATGACTTAACTCGCATGGAAGAACATCAAACGCTCGATCCTAAAGAACTCGAAACCTATGTGCGTCAGTTAGGCGCATTACTGCAAACATTGCAGGCCTTTAAGAAGCAAAGCTAAACCGAGATTAGGAGCTGGAACTCACCTTAGATTTCAGCTCTTTCCATGGCATATCCAATCAAGCCCACCAACACAGATAGATAGCACTAAGCTTCCCCAAAACTGTCATCATTTTGTCATTTCTAAGTCATAGACTCCGCTCACATAGACGAAGGGGCTGACGTAATGACAAGTTTAGATCTGGCTAAAGAGCTCGATAAAATAATCTCTAAAGCTGCAATCAGTCCCTTATTTCAGCCAATTTTCAATATATTAGAACATAAAATTCATGGTTTTGAGGCGTTAAGCCGTGGCCCTGAACACAGCCCGTTATACTCCCCAGTCCCGCTATTTCAGACCGCCGAACATCAAGGTAAATTAAGCGAGCTAGAAACCCTTTGTCGCCGTATTTCACTCGAGCAATTTAAGTTGCGCCAGTTTCAAGGCAAGCTGTTTATCAATATCTCGCCCAAGGCATTATTAGATCCAGCCCACCCTAAGGGCATGACCTTACAACTGCTGCAACAACTCGGCATAGCGCCATCACAGGTTGTGATTGAACTGTCAGAGCAATACCCCGCCGATGATATCGATTTACTCAAATCCTGCTTAAATCACTATCGTAGCCAAGGTTTTTTAACAGCGATCGATGACTTAGGTGCAGGTTATTCGGGTCTGAGACTCTGGTCAGAATTGTCACCTGACTATGTCAAAATCGACCGTCACTTTATCCATCAGATTGATTCGACTCCCGTCAAACAGGAATTTGTCCGCTCGATTGTGGAGTTATGCCAAAGTTTAACCTGCAAAGTGATAGCCGAAGGAATTGAAACGCAAGAGGAATTAGCCGTACTCAAACAACTGGGTATCGTCTATTGCCAAGGCTACTTACTCGGTCGTCCAGAAGTGCTCCCCTGCCGCGCGATGAAAGCGACCTTAGTGCCGAGCAATACTCAAATTCAACCTAGATACAGCGAATCGGCCGAGAGCCTGTGCACGAGCGCCATAACCGTAGTGCCTACACTTAAACTCAAATTTTTAAGTGACACCTTTATCTCGCAACCTGCATTACAGGCGGTTGTAGTGGTCGATAACCAGTTGCCACTCGGTATTATCAGCCGCGCGACCTTACTTGAACTCTTCAGCACACCCTATGGTCGCGCCTTACATGAAAATCATGCTGTGAGTGAAGTGATGGACCCGCAAGTCATCCAGATTGAGGCCAACGAACCATTATCCATCGTAAGTCAATTACTGACCTCAGAGAGTGCTAATACGGTAGCGCAACAGTTCATTATCCTTCGCCGTGGTAAACTACTCGGCATAGGCCATACCAAGGATCTGCTACAAAGGATCACAGAGCACAGAATTAAGATGGCGCGCCATGCAAATCCTCTTACAGACTTGCCGGGTAATGTGCCCATTCAAGAGGAATTAAAACGCCTTAAGATCCAAAAGAAACATTTTTATCTAGCCTATTTTGATCTGTGTAACTTTAAGCCCTATAACGATATTTATGGATTTTGCCGTGGCGATGAAGTGATTTGTGAAGTGGCGAATCTGTTACTGAAGTATAAAAGCGACAATTGCTTTGTTGGCCATGTCGGCGGCGATGACTTTGTCATTATCAGCACCTGTGAGCATATGATCAGCCGTTGCCAGCGAATTCTAGCGGATTTTGAAACCCATAAGCATTTATTTTATAGCGCAGATCACTGGCTGGCCCAGGAAATGCTCGCCGACGATAGAAAAGGTGAAGCCTGTTACCATCAATTGATCAGTCTATGTGTAGGCATTTTACCACCCGCACTCACCTTTAACGCCCATGAACACAGTCTATCGACCTTAAGCGCTAGGGCAAAAAAACAGGCAAAATCCGCAAATAACGGATTTTACCTGTTAGAAAATCATCTGATTATCGACACTCAGGCACTAACGGCATAGCTAAACAGCTTAAATCCTCAGCATTACCGACCGATATGAGTCATTAAAGTTGTGGTGCAATCGTCTTCTTTAACCACTCGGTTAACATTTTGGTTTCATACATAAAAGGTTTATCATTTAAAGATTGGATCCCACCCATATACCCCATATCCGACAGTTTTTCATCGCCCGCGATAATCACTTTGTCGTTTTCTATAACTTGATAGGAAAAAGTCATACGCGGCGGATAAATGTCCTTGATAATGCGTAAATCATTGGCGGTCGCACCAAATGTTGGACGCATATCACCCGCAAGATCAACATCGGTAATGGTCATTTCAAGCTTTTGATTTTGCTTTAAAATCTTCGCGGCTTCTTTATTGATGTTTTCAGTTAAGGTCTCAAATAAGCGCTTCTCATAACGGGATTGGAGCTCCCCTGATGATTTTATATCGCGATAATCTTTAGGACTTTGCCAAACAATTTTAACCACACCATCTTCGGTGACGGGATCCACAGGCGCTTCATCGGCCGCCCAAGCCGCACTGCAACTTAATACACCTGCGAGTAAAAGGGACTGAATTTTCATGTTTGCCTCCAAGGCCTAGATAACTTTCTTGAGAACTACAGTACAAAATCTAACCTGAACTAGAGCTTAACGCAAAACTGATATAAGTACAGAAAATGTGTCGTAAGCTTTTGTATAATTGAGTAAATATTATTTAACCATCACAACCGATACGTATCTTTTTGTATCTGAATTGCACCAAGTAAGTGCATAGTTATCAATTTGTGAACATTTCACGCGCATAACGACAAAAAAAGCGTTATCCTTCCGCTATTGTTTACATTGCCCACTTAATAAAAAATGAAATTCCCTGTTGTACCTGTGTTCATTCTTATCCTGTTTACCTGCGTCGTAAGTGCGATTTGGTTTATCTCCCCGAGTGACAAAAATACTGGCCCTAAAACTTGGTCAGCCTTTATCTACAACCATGGCTATGATTCAGGAAAGTATAAAAAAACTGATAACTTTGACAGCTATAATACCTGCCGCGATTTTGCACGCGAACAATCTGCCTTCTACGACAATGTGCCTTGGGAATGTGGATCTATGTGCCAGTTCGATACTCGTAAGCAAGGATTTCAATGCGAAGAAATGAAGAATGAGCACTAACTAACCATTCAGCATAGGTTCAATATTTATACAATAAACTCAGCTCCTCACAGTAAAACTCGTTTTCTTTACCGTCTAAGGATGCACGATTTAGAACTAACGTGTTAAACGTAATTTTTAACTTGGAGCTTACCTATGAACCTAAAAACGGCTTATCTATTCAACCCATATTCACGAAAACTCGCTTTATTGGCACTGCTGACAATTGGAACGAGTATCAGCCTTTCAAGCCATGCTGCACCATTGACCATCAGCCAGCAACAAGCTGTTACTGTTCATTTGAGTAAATTGGCTCAGGCGCAAAATGCGGCTGAGCATCAAATGACAGAGCAGCTTAAGCAAGATTTTAGTCAACAATTAACCGTTCAAGAACATGAGTTTATGAGCGACATCTGCCCTAAATACGGCATGACCTTCGATGTCACTACCAACGCTTGCTTGCGCTCGTAAGGTATTGCCAAGACTAAAATGGAAAACGGGCACTCAGTTCAGGGTATTGCAGCTTTAAATCCTTGGGCTTAGTGCTAAATTTTTTACCTACGGGCGTCGCCTTGCCCGATGGCATAAAGGGCAGTTCCTCACCGGTTCTATCTTCGTATAATTGCCCTGCAATAAGATCGTATTCATCCACAAAGGGATAAGCATAGGCATCTCGCTCTGGCCAAGCGACTAAACGTGCTAGGGTGTCAGGCTGATTAACCACACCTTCGAAAATTTCTTTACCGAGTGAAATCAAAAAACACCTAAACTCGGCAAAAGCATATTCAGAATCACAACCCGTAATAATGTAAGCCGCCCCCCAAACAGACCACAGATAACTACGGCGCATCTGCTGACCAAAGATTTTATCGAAAGCTTTTAACTCTTCATTACTCAATTCGGCAAGTTTCTGCTTCAGTGCTTGAGTCAAAGACTCCTGTGATTGCGCCGCTTCCATTCGCGTGACTAAACCCCAAAACTCAACTTCTGTCATAAACGTCACCTATTAGAGCCTCTAGCAAAAAGGCATATTCTACACGATATTACGGTTATACTGGACTCGGATTAGGGCATTTCCTACACTTGCTCATCTTCTTTGCTACTGGTGTGCACTTCAATCTATGCCTAAACGTCTTATACTACTGATCACGTTATATTGCCTCTTCAGCATTGCTGCACTTTGGCGTACTGTGATGACTCAATCCCTTGATGTATTCACCCTAGGCGTCCTCCCCGTACTCGTTGGCATACTCATACGAGCGCCGTGGTCTAGCTTAGTGTTGAAAATTTATATTGGCATGCAAACCTTAGGATTCTCGGCTCTGGGGATTACAGCAATTATTGCCTATCGCATTACCCCTGAGGATGTAAAAGTGGTTGTTTCTGGTCACAATATTCCTATGTTGCCACTCACAGTGAGCATTATTGTTATTTTACTCGTGCAGTATTGGATCGCATTTTCTAAGGTCACGAGACACTATTTGACCCGCCAAACTCAGTAATGGACTTTGTTGCTAAGCTGTTATCAACAGCGTAGCTTAGCGACCCAGTAAAATACTTACGACTTTTAACTTGAAGTAGACTATGAGCCATTTATCGCCCAGCGAACTTTCCATTCTTTTGGTAGAACCTTCAGAGACACAGCGTCGAATTATTATTCAGCGCTTACAACAAGAAGGCATTCTCAGCATTCAAACCGCAGAAAACATAGAAGCGGCTAAAGATATTATTGCTCGCCATAAACCTGACCTTATTGCGAGCGCCATGCATTTCGATGATGGCACTGCCATCGATCTCTTGGGCTACTTAAGGGCCAACGCTGACTGCAAAGATATCCAATTTATGCTGGTCTCGAGTGAGTGCCGCCGTGAGCAACTTGAAATATTCCGCCAATCGGGTGTAGTAGCGATTCTACCTAAACCCTTCAGTGCCGACCATTTAGGTACAGCATTGAATGCCACGATTGATTTACTCAGCCACGATGAACTCGACCTGAGTAATTTCGATGTACAAGATGTGCGCGTATTAGTGGTCGATGATAGCCGTATGGCAAGAAACGTCATTAAACGTACGATTGGTAACTTAGGGATGAAGCTGATTACCGAGGCCGAGGATGGCGCGCAAGCCATAGCGTTAATGAAACACAATATGTTCGACTTAGTGATCACGGATTACAATATGCCGAGTGTAGATGGGCTAGCTTTGACACAATTTATCCGCAATGAAAGCCAACAATCGCACATTCCCATCTTGATGGTGTCTTCCGAAGCCAACGATACCCACCTCAGCAATGTGTCCCAAGCGGGTGTAAATGCCTTATGTGACAAACCCTTTGAACCCAAACTTGTTAAAAAATTACTCTATCAACTGTTAGAAGAATAAAACCAGAATAAAACTTAAGTCACGAACTGAGTAAATATTCTGCACTTTACTGAACATCCTGCTGCACGCTAGACGCAAAAGGCTTTCCAAGTGCTAAACCTTATGGCATGTTAGGCACGCTTATTTCAAATAAATCTACGGAAAGAAGAGACAATAAAAATGAACAAAACTGAACTAATCGCCAAAATTGCAGAAAATGCCGATCTTACGAAAGTAGAAGCAGCACGCGCATTGAAGTCTTTTGAAGCAGCTATTACCGAATCAATGAAAAATGGTGGCAAAATCTCCATCGTAGGTTTCGGTTCTTTTGAAACAGCGACTCGTGCCGCTCGCACTGGCCGTAACCCACAAACGGGTAAAGAAATTCAAATTGCTGAAGCGACAGTGCCTAAGTTTAAAGCGGGTAAAACCCTACGTGACAGCGTAAACTAAGTTATAAAATTCAATACAACGCCTCCATTGTGAGGCGTTTTTTTTTGCCCAATCCCAGTGAAGCACTGAATGTTTTTTGCACAACAAAAGTGCGCCTCTGCCCCACAAACTGGCAAACAAAAACATTTCATTAACATTGCGAGTCCTAATACCTTGTTTTACATAGCATTGTAATAGTGGCATGTGATTAGCAAATCCTTCCTTAGAAAAAAACCAAGATGCACTAATGACCACAGCTGACTTTGAGTGTGCCAATGGTGAATCGATAAATAAGTCAATCGAGGGGATGAGCATGAAGAAATCACTGTACAGCGTTTTGGCCTTATCGACGGGAATGTTACTGGCAGGCAACGCCTTTGCAGCCGTATCAGGCAACATTGGCGGTACCTCTAATTATCTATGGCGCGGTGCGACCCAAACTAAAGATGCGGTCGCAATCCAAGGTGGCCTTGACTACAGCCACGATTCTGGATTTTATGCGGGAACTTGGGCATCGAATGTGGATTTTGGTGATGATACTAGCTACGAGCTTGATCTATATGCGGGTTATGGCGGCAGTATTACTGAAGACATCAGCTACGACTTTGGCTATCTCTACTACGCTTATCCAGACGCACCGGGCAGTATTGATTTTGGTGAGCTCCATGCTGCTGTCACGTGGAAATGGCTCGAACTGGCTTACTCCCAAGTCATCAATGCCGGTGACGATCTGGCCGCCGATCCTTTAGATAATAAAGATCTCAGTTATCTTGCCGCGACGGTATCCGTTCCTCTCACTGAAAAGCTGAGTTTATCAGTGCACTATGGTTACTCAAACGGTGATGTCGTCCAATCTTGGTTTGGCGAAGAGAATTATGCCGACTATAACGTGACTCTCAGTGCAGATACCAGCATAGGCACAGTGTCATTTATGGTCTCAGATACCGATCTCACCGATGATGATGCCAAACTAGTACTCGGATATTCCTACAGTTTTGATCTATAGGCTCTAAGCATAACAAAACGCCACCTTAAAAAGTGGCGTCGTTTTATCACAATCACCTACTAGGCAATAATTGACCGGTTTGTTTTACGGGCCGCAACCATTTTCTCGATATACTCAACAATGGGCTCAGTCACTGAAATCCCTGTTGTTTGCTCAATCCCTTCAATGCCAGGCGCCGAATTAACCTCAAGGATCAGTGGACCACGGTTAGAACGTAAAATATCTACTCCCGCGACAACCAATCCCATCGCCTTCACAGCGGCAATAGCCATTTTACGCTCAACAGAGGTGATTTTTACCACCTCACCACAACCACCTAAATGCAGATTTGAGCGGAAATCGCCCTCGGGACCTTGACGCTTCATCGAAGCAACAACCTTGTCACCGACAACAAAACAACGAATATCACTACCATTGGATTCTTTAATGTATTCCTGTACTAAGATATTCGCTTTGAGCCCCAAGAATGCTTCAATCACGCTCTCAGCAGCCGTTTTAGTTTCAGCGAGTACGACACCAATCCCTTGAGTGCCTTCGAGTAATTTAATGACTAACGGAGCGCCGCCCACCATATTGATGAGATCTGGGATATCATTTGGCTTATTGGCAAAACCCGTCACTGGCATGCCAATCCCTTTGCGGGAAAGTAGTTGCAGTGCCCGCAATTTGTCCCGCGAACGCGCAATGGAGATTGAATCATTCGCGGCATATACGCCCATCATTTCAAACTGACGTACAACGGCACAACCATAAAAAGTCACGCTAGCATGAATACGCGGAATGATGGCATCAAACCCAACTAATTCAGTACCTTCATAATGAATGCTAGGTTTAATAGAATTAATATTCATGTAGCAATTCAGCGTATTGATCACGACCGCTTCATGTCCACGACTTTGGCAAGCCGCGACTAAGCGTTGTGTTGAATACAACTGGGGGAATTGGGATAAAATACCTATTTTCATTGCTGAGTGACCAACTTAAGCATGAGTGAATAAACCGTTCTGCGGCACCAAAAGCACAGCGACAGAAAAAGGGGCTGATATTTGTCTATTGCTCAGTGTAAAGCAAGAAAATAATCCTCACCAGACGAAATCATTATGCTAATGAAATACTTCAAGACCTATCACACTCGGAACTCGGTTTAAGTTAACAGCGGCAGAATATACTTAGCCTCAAACTCCGTTGCATCTAAGGGACGAGAAAACAAATAACCTTGTAATACAGTACAATGGCGAGAAGTGCAAAACTCAGCCTGCTCAATTGTTTCAACGCCCTCAGCTACTGATATGACATTAAACCCATGGGCGAAGTTAAGTAATGCAGCGAGCAAACGAGTGTCTTTATCATCCTTATCATAGGAAGCGACAAAGCTTTTATCGATTTTCAGCACGCTAATGGGAAATAATTTGATATGTTCTAAGGACGAAAAACCCGTCCCAAAATCATCGAGGGCAAAACGCACCCCTAACTCGGCGATTCTATCAAGCATTTTGGCATGTTCATGGGGATCTTCAATAAGGCAATTTTCAGTAATTTCAAGCTCTAATGCTACAGCAGGAAGTCCTGTCTTAGTCAGCGTACTCGCGATTTTATCAAACAGGTTCTCATTTCCAATTTGCGATGCAGACAGGTTAACGGCAATGGTGAATTCTCTCCCTGTCGGCTGTAATTGGGTTAGCCACACCTGTGCCTGAGTACAAGCTTGTTCAAGCACCCAATCATCAATGTCCTCCATTAATCCAATTTCTTCGGCTATGGGTAAAAATTGATCTGGGGCGATAATGCCATCTACAGGATGCTGCCATCGGATAAGGGCTTCCATCCCCACCAACTGATGGGTTTTCGCATTCACTTGCGCTTGATAATGAACCTTAAATTCATTTCTTTTTAAGGCAATACGCAAACTCGACTCGATATGATTACGGTAACGCACCTCTTTATCTAAAGCTTCTGAGTAGAACTGAATCTGGTTTCGGCCCATTTTTTTAGCGCGATACATAGCAATATCGGCACATTTCATCAGCTCAGAACTATTCGAAGCCGCTTCATTATAAAAAGCCACACCGATACTGGCACCAATAAGCACATCGTTATCACCGAGACAAAATACGTCCTCAAACACTTTGAGCAATCGATTAGCCACAATCATAGGGAAATATTTATAATCATTATCAGTGACTAGCACGACAAATTCGTCCCCGCCTAAGCGGGCAATAATATCGCCATCTCGTAGTACTTCACTTAATCGAGCCGCCACTTGAACTAACAGCACATCACCAGTTTGGTGGCCTAAAGTGTCATTGATCGCTTTAAAATCATCGAGATCGAGTAAGATAACGGCTAAATAATCGTGGCAACGTTTCGCCCTTGCGATCGCTCGATTCAGACACAGTTCAAAGCCATAACGATTAACCAACTTAGTGAGCGAGTCGTGCTCGGCCAGCTCTTTGAGTTTTTGATGGCTATTACGTAACGCCAATGCCATTGAAGATCTTTGTTTTGCATAGCGAATCGCACGGGTTAGTATCCGCGAATTAACCTCATCCTTGAGCAGAAAATCCTGCGCACCTAATTCAATACAGCGCTGGGCCAATTTCTCATCTTCATAGCGACTCAGCATCACGACCACAGTCTGATCTTGCGTCATGGCATTGAGCTTAATCAACACTTCTAACCCATTGGCATCGGGCAATAAATAATCCAATAGAATGCCGTCGAAATGACGTTCTAAGGCAAGATTCAAACCATCAAATGCACAATTGGCTTCGATCACATTAAACGTCAACTTTGACTGCCTAAGTGCTCGGATGATCGCAGTTCTATCGACTTCATCATCATCGATCAGTAGTAAATCCATATACTCACCTTATGCGGATGGGAGCTCGACTATTCGCCAGTAACCTTCAAGCATATTAAAAATATTGTTAAAACCGTCCTTTATGTCAGTTTTAACCATGTAGCCAGCCACATGATGGCTATAGGCTTTCATTCTATCTTCATCGGTACTCGACGTCGTGAGCATAAAAACGACAGATGATGAAAGTGAAGGATCTGAACGTATCCGCTCAAGAAACTCAAAGCCATTCATTCTTGGCATATTAAGGTCGAGCAAAATAAGATACGGGCCTTTAATCGTGTCTAAGCTGGTGAGAATCGCTAGTGCCTCAATGCCATCCCGCGCTCGTACTAAGGGATTGAGTAACCTAAGTTGCCTCATCGCCCGCTGCACGGCCATGTAATCCACATCATCGTCATCAACTAATAAAATGGTGACCTGTTGATATTGATCTGCTGCTCTCATAGAAGCTCCTTTTTCACTATTTGCTTAGGCCAAGTAAAGTAAAAACAACAGCCTCTGCCCTGCGATTTGAGTTGAATATTCCCACCTAAACTTTCAACTGTTTTCTTCACAAGTGATAACCCTAAACCACTGCCCTCGACTTCATCCCTAGGTTTAAGTGTTTGAAACATTTCGAAGACTTTATTCTGATAGGCACTTGAGATACCAGGGCCATCGTCTATCACACTGAATAGATAATGTTTATCCGCGGCCTCACATAAGACAGTGATCACACCTGTGCCTAAGTCATGGTGTTTAATGGCATTGCTGATTAAATTTCGTATCACCAATTCCAACAGTGCGCGTACAGTATGGAAATTTGGAAACTCCCCTTTTAGAACTAATTCAAACCCCTGTGGCGGCGCGACGAGCGCAAACATGTCTTCAGCCAGTTGCCGACTGTTGACCTCTGTGGTTTCAGTATCGACACGGCCAATACGGGAAAACATCAATAGCCCATCGAGCAGTAACACCATGCGATGAATACGACTTTGGATAAGCCCGAGATATTTCTGCACGTTTTCATTGGCGTTATCGGATAAATCCTCTGCTAACCAAGAAGTTAACTGCTCGATACCCCGTAGTGGGGATTTCAAATCATGGGAGGCGATATAGGCAAAGCGGTCGAGTTCTTGATTAATCCGCTCAAGCTCTTGCATGTGTTCTGCACGCTGAACTTCAATGCGCTTACGTTCAGACACATTGTTAATCGTCGCGAGAATGAAAATGCCATTACTGAAATGAATAGGCGTCAGCCCCACCTCTATCGCGAGTCGACTGCCATCTTTACAACAGCCAAATAAGTCATCCCGCATCGACATATTTTTCGCGATCGGCTGCACTAAGTAATTATTCATGTGCTGCTGGTGCACATCCCTCAGCGCGTCTGGCAATAACATATTGATGGAACGACCGAGTAACTCGTCTCTGGCATAACCAAATAAACGTTCCGCATGGGTGTTCACTAACGTAATAATCCCAGCCTTATCGACCATAAACAGTGCGCTTGGAGAGGCTTCAATGACGAGTCTAAAGCGTTTTTCATTCGCGATTAGCTCAGAGGTAAGCAATGACTCTTTATATCGATTACGCGCCATGATTAGCACAGAATAAAACAGCGCCAAAATGAATGCACAACCGATAAATTGCAGCCAGATACCTTGGGTCTCTTCCGATCTTGAGATAAAACGCGATTGTGATGAAATGTCCAAGCGCCACTGCCTACCGCCAATCAAGTCGGTCTGTGACTGATAAAACACATCTTTTTGATTTGGCAGAACTTTACTACTAGTAAACATTAAACTGTCGGCATTTGCCTGCGGGCTTTCATAAATGGCGAGCTTCAAACCTGAGAATCGATCCCCCATAATTCCTTGCATGAGGTCGTCCATCCTAAACGCCGCATACACGAGTCCAATCGCCTGCTGTTTCCGCTCTGCCTCCGTTGCCACAATCCCTTGATAAAGCGGTAAATACATCAAAAAACCCGCTTTAGCATCTTCGGGCGTATCTTGCACTAAGGCGACCTTGCCAGAAATAGTTGGCTGACCAGTGCTAATGGCGTGCTCTATGGCTTTGCGCCGATTAGCCTCGGAGCACATGTCATAACCAAAAGCTCTTTGATTGCGCCAATCAAAAGGTTCTAAATACAAGATCACACAATACTGATCACGAACTCCTTCTGGGTACACTTTATAGTCTTTAAAGCCTTCGGCCTGAACTTGTTGGACGTGGGCATCTAATGTGTCAGGCTTAAGTAACTGAGCATAGCCAAAGCCTTGGAAACCCGGGTAATACTCGGATAAATGTGCATTGACAACATAGGTTTGCCATTCCTTGCGGGTTACACTATTGGAGGACAATAACAAGCCGACACCACCGCGTAAGACCTGCTCGTAGGCAAGCATTCTGCGATTCACCGCTTCGGTTAACTCTTGAACACTGTTCTCGAAACGCTCTTCACCACGATCTCTAAGATATTGCTCCAGCACATACCAAGAGATGCCCATAAAAAGTAAAGCAGCGACAATCATCAGCCAGCTAGAGCTCAGCACGCTAAAGTAGATACTATTTGATGGGCTATGCGATTTAGAAAACTCATCCTTGTCCATATGAGCCAATTCCCTAGCAAAAGATTAGCAATAAACACAGCTACAAGTGTTGTTGCAATTATGCCTAAATTCAAGTTTATCCTACTATTTAACTCGGAATTAACCCGAATATATCGATGACACTGTTGTGCTCTCAATCACAAAATAAGCAAGAACTGAATTAATCAAATATCCAATTGTAGCCTCAGGCTTAAGCCAAACAGCGGCAAGCTGAATCATCCGGCACACGGGAAGAATTTTTCACCCTGACTCACAAAATTATTTGCTTTTCTACCCTACTCTTTTTAGTTAGAAAGTCGTTAGGAACAACAAGAGGAATTCGTTATGGCTCATATTACTGAAGTCGTGCCCAACGATACTGAACTTGAGGCAATGACCACACCAAGAAACAGCAAAGCCGCCGAGGCAATGCAGCATAGACGCGAAGTCAAAAAGCGTTTAGAAGACTACCTCGAGCGGGCGGAGTTAAAACGTGCATTAGGAGATGACGATTTTTTCTAGCCAATTCTATCTCGCTATCTCGTGGTCAAAATGATGGGATGATGATCTCAGTCGGTGATCATTTGTTTCGAACTCACTGAGTTTTGGCCCACTAAAATCGAATATCTCACCCAGCCAACAGTGCTGGGTGTGACTCTGCTCTAGCTCACTAACCTCCAGATTTAATATCGCGTCATCACGGTCATTTTTACCACTCTTGTCAGCTTGAGTTTTGATTAACAAGCATTCAGCCTTAACACACTCAAATAACTCATCGCTGTCATGTTTTGCTCCAATCAATCTATTTCTATATCAAGAACAAAGCAGCTTTAATGTCATATCAATAAAATATTATTAAACAGATGGTTACTTATTTATGTCCCATAGACATAGCGCTAGAATTATAACAAGTGCACCAAAATGATTCACAAAATCGATAACAGCTAATTTATTTAATCGGTATATTTTCTCAGCTAGCCTGCGAATCAATATGAATAAATGAGGTTTAAGGCTATGATTAGCCACATCTCTCTCGCTGAAATTACCTGCAGGATATACGGGAATGTCTGAGTCGTTAGCCCAATATCAACAAGATCTACGCCGTTTTTCCGATGAATTAATTCGCATTCAAACGCCAATAAAAATCTTAGATGCCATTAAATGGCCACGGGAAATGGAGGAACGTTTTCTCTCCAATAAGGGCACGGTACTTCCGGCTATTAAGCAAGAGTTTTATCAAAACATTGCTTTACCTTTTGATCCTGTTAAAACCCAAGCTGAGCTAGCCTCCCTAAAACAGGACATCCATAGACGTTTGGGTAAACGAGACAAACTCGGCAAAATATTAGTGGCAAACGTCGATCAGTATCGCCTTGTCATCGATATGTTGGGGAACAGAGGCACGCCAACCTTTGGTAAGCTCAGCCAAGAATTGTACGGCAGTGCTAGCCATAAACTGCATGGCGATCGCCATACCTTGCGCCAGTTAGGCGATAAACTCAGCTACATTTTCTCGTTGCCCGCGGCGAGACACATGAATAAACATCACCCTAAAATTATTAGCGCGCCAGAAGCGGTTAACGTGCTCAGCCAACGTTTAGAAAAGTACTTCCATAGCGATGATATGCGTGTACGCCTTAGTGACGGTATCGTCTCTGACGCTGCAGTCGGTGGCGATACCGTTAAGCTCAATAGCAAAGCAATGTTCAGCGAATCGGATCTTAATGTATATGAAGTTCACGAAGGTTGGGTGCATGTCGGCACGACGCTAAACGGCCGAGCTCAACCCCACGCCACTTGGCTCAGTGTCGGTTCTCCGCGCGTAGCAGCAACCCAAGAAGGTCTAGCCGTTTTACTGGAAATGCTGACGCTAAGCTCAAATCCAGGACGGGCTCGGCGAATTAGTGACCGTGTTGCCGCGGTCGATATGGCTGAAAATGGTGCTGACTTTATAGAGGTATTCAATTATTTCAGAGGATTGAATCTAAGTGCGACAGACAGTTACCGTGTCACCCAAAGGGTTTTCCGTGGGGGTATGGTGGAAGGCGGCAGTTTCTTCACTAAGGATATTTCCTATGTGCGTGGCTATGTGGAAAACATTAACTTTATCCGCAGCGCCATCACCTCAGGCCTTCCTGAACTCATCCCTATGCTATTCCTCGGTAAATTGGCGATCGAAGATATCCCCGTGTTATACCAAGCTTGCCAAGAGGGCATTCTGACTACGCCTAAATATCTACCGCCCATGTTTGATAACTTTAGTGGCCTTTATGCTTGGTTTGGTTTTGCATCAGGTTTAGCAGGAATCGATTTGAAAGGTGTACAGCGCCATTTCACTCGCTTATTTAAAGACGTACCGAATGTCGTCCCCGCCTTTGAGTTACTCGATGATACTGAATTTGACAACAACTCGGACTAATACAGTAACCTGATTGATTTAAAATAAAAAAGCTCACAACTATGTGAGCTTTTTATAAAACTAAACACTAATCTTCGATAGAAAAACCTTCACCATTACATTCAAAATACAACTCACAGGCAGGATAACTCGCTTTGCCACACGTGTAGAAAATAATGGCATTTCCACCCATGTACTTTCAACTCTTTTAAGGCTTCCACACTAACTGCGGCAGTGCATTTAAATCCAATCGATCACCCTGGGTCGCAATTGCTATAGCCTTTGGTTTAGTCTGAGGATCTTGGTTAATCACATCGACTAATCCATGCTGCGCCTCGGGTTCTCCATGGACTAAAATTAACGGCGGCTGGCCTTCAAAATGGTGATACCAACGTAATAACTCTGCTTGATCCGCATGGGCTGAAAGTCCACCCACTGTGTGTAACTTAGCCGCTACTTTAATGCTGTTACCATGAATAGACAGTTCCTCAGCGCCATCGACGATGGCGCGCCCCGGTGTTCCAAGCGCTTGATAACCACAAATAATCACATCACATTCTGGGCGCCATAGATTATGCTCGAAGTGGCTACGAATACGTCCACCGTTACACATGCCGCTCCCTGCGATAATGATCAATCCCTTATGCACGTCGTTCAGCGCTATCGACTCTTCGGTCGTTTGGATAAATTCGACATTCGACAACAGCGGATGCTGCCCAGGATGTTGGCGGGTAAAGCGTTTAAAGTCCTCATCCATCAGCGGATAATTATTAACGTAAACGCGGGTCGCCTCAATTGCCATCGGACTATCTAGGCAGATTTTCCAACGGCCGAGATCCCATTCTTTAGCATATAAATGAAATAGATATAATAACTCCTGTGCTCGTCCAACCGAAAAAGCAGGGAGCAATATATTGCCTTGGCTCTCGTTGACTGTCTTAGCAAAAATGGCTTTCAATTCAGCTAAGGTATCCGTCCAACTGCGGTGAAAACGATTGCCATAGGTGCTTTCCATTAAGACTAAATCTGCCGTATCCACTAAGGTAGGATTACGTAAAATCGGCATACCTGCACGGCCAAGATCGCCACTGAAGACGATTTTCTTCTGGGATTTGCCCTCACCTAACCACAACTCGACTAAGGCGGAACCTAAAATATGCCCTGCATCTGAGAGGCAAATATCCACATGGGGAATAACCCGAGTCACTTGACCATATTCCAATGGTACAAATTGAGTTATCGCGAGTTCAGCATCTTCAACGGTGAATAGCGGTTCTAGGGGTTCAAGATCATGTTTAGCACGCTTTTTATTGACTCTTTCGGTATCGCGGGTCTGCAGCATAGCCGCATCTTTGAGCATGATAGCGCACAGCTCTGCCGTGGCTTTATGGGTGTAGATAGGCCCATCAAAACCCGCTTTGACTAAGAGTGGTAAACGCCCAGAATGATCGATATGGGCATGGCTAAGCACGACAGCAGAAATAGACTCAGGATCAAATGCGAAGGGATCATGATTACGCAACTCATCAGATTTACCGCCTTGGATCAAACCACAGTCGAGCAATAAGTGTTCATGATCAACCGAGAGTAAATGACACGAACCTGTCACTTCCGCTGTCGCCCCTAAAAACTGCAATGTCATTCGCATGGTGTCCCTCCAAGGTGTTTATCTCATATAAAGATAGACTATGCCCTTATTCCTAAAACAAAAAGGATTAATTAGTCACGTGCGAGCAATGTCAACTTTAGCTGTAATGCTTAGTCATCAATAACCTAACAATGGGTACAACTGACCTTGACGTACCGTTTTGCCAGCGCTAGCAATAGTGCCATCGCGCAGCCATTGTTCGAGCAAGATCTGCAAAGGCTGTTTGACTTCTGCGGCCGTCATTCCAGCGCTAATACTTGGGCTATAGAGTAATTTAAGCAAAATAAAATCGAGCCCGGTGAGTAAGTCCTGCGGGGTTTTGTCGTTAAAGATGGAGGGAAATACTTTCTCTGAATCATTAGGTAAACCAAGCACTTGAGTAATCTCTTCAACTACGCAAGCCACTAACTTACCGTGCATTTTGGCTTGATCTACAGGAATAATAATCCAAGCACGTTCAATCTCTTGCCGTGAATTGAGAGCAAACTTTGCCATACACACAGAGCCATGGACATTTTTCGCCGAGCTCGGTCCCATTAAGCGCATCACCTCACTTGCCCATAGGGATTGACGGGTAAACACTAAGTGCAGATTCGCCTCAGAGAGCGTATCTACCCGTTGAATATCGAGGCCGGTGATCTTGCCTAAGTGTGTTAAGTGCATCAACACTAATTGAGTGTGCAGCGCCTTATCACCCACTTGATGCTCAATGAACACTCGTACCGGTATGCGCCACTTACGCACGCTATGTTTAGCAAGGTCATACTCATTTTGTAGGGCGACTTCACTAAATGCTTGGGTGATATAAGCGGAGTTTTTCCAATCCGTAGCGGGCGTTAATACTTGGGTTAATCTGGGAGATGTTTGAGCAGCAAATAAAGGTAAAGCTAATAAACTTAGCGTTAGAAAAAGCCCTAAACGAAACAGACGTGCAGTAAAAAATAACCAACTGTAGAAACGTGTTAATACCCTAAGCCACTTTTGCATTGGCACTCATCCCGCAACTTGACGAGGTCACTGAATCAAAATCATAGCAGTGATACTGATAAAAGAAGTCGAAATCTGCAAACAATCTCCTACGACATAGACTTAATAAACTCGCCCAGATAATGCAATGCCGACTAAACCGTAGCCAATAAAACACCATAATAAAATGACTACACAAAGAATCAATGCATTGTTTTTAAACACATTATATTTAATATCATTAATCGTATACTGATGATATTACAACACCATTGCCAAGGATTCAGGATGACAATGGTGTGCATTTTTAGCTTAAGCGCTTTCTAACGAGCATAATCCGTGCAACTATTCAGCGAACTCACTAATATGAGCCTGTATTTACAACAGCTTAGTCCCTTAACCACCCCTCAACCTCATCGCGCGTCGGTACTGAGCCGCTATGTATGAGCTCACCATCGATCACTACCGCAGGGGTTTTCATCACTTTAAATTTCAATAGGCTTTGAGGATCTGTGTCCTTTTTTACAATCACATCCACACCCATTTCTTCTGATATGTCCGCAATCATCTCAGCGGTTTTGCTACATTTAGCGCAACCACTGCCTAATACTTTGACTTGTTTCATGTTACTTCCTCAACGAACTGTGCTGCAAAATTAAAAATCTCAACCTACTGTCATACTCGCAGCCACATATAGCAAGGTAAATTTCCAGCCAAGCAAACTCATAGACAAGAGCATGGCAACATCTATAGCTCAATTCATGCCACAATAAGATCACTGCATTATTAGTTGTATTGTATTGAGTGCTATTAATTTCTATATCTAAAGATAAAAAAATATTTATAAACGCTCTGTTATAAACACTACAAAAAAACCAAACCAGTACAGCCTAGTTTTTCATAAAATCACAATACTCTAGTTAATTTCACGACTCACAAAAAATAATATTGATAACATAACAAATATTAATACAACCTAAATTAGATGCTTGGTGAATATAGCTAAAACAGTCAATATTTTACTTGATTATTATTTAGGTATTTCCCCGTCATCATTTATCCACACATCTCGTGACCCATATCACTTATTGCAACATTTAAGATTGATCCTACATCACCAAACACTAGTATCTGCTATGTTGCGGCTGCGACACGATTTATCAACATATTATAACAATACGGAAACCTCCCTATGACCTGGACCCAAACATACACGCCACTCGGTAGCTTGTGGCTCACCGCAATGGTTGCTTTACTGCCTATTGTGTTTTTCTTCCTAGCCTTAACTGTGTTAAAACTTAAAGGCTATATCGCTGGGGCATTAACCTTATTAATTGCCTTAGCAGTCGCGATACTCGCCTACAAAATGCCTATTAGTATCGCGCTTGCTTCTGCTATATATGGTTTTAGTTATGGGCTATGGCCAATTGCTTGGATTATTATTACCGCAGTATTTTTATATAAAATCACCGTTAAAACAGGTCAATTTGAGGTTATTCGCTCGTCAGTCATCTCAGTCACGGAAGATCAACGATTACAAATGCTATTGGTTGGCTTTTCATTTGGAGCCTTCCTCGAAGGTGCTGCGGGTTTTGGGGCACCTGTTGCTATTACAGCTGCGTTACTTGTCGGGCTTGGATTCAATCCATTGTATGCAGCAGGACTTTGCTTAATCGCAAATACGGCACCCGTCGCCTTTGGAGCTATGGGTATCCCAATTATCGTAGCGGGCCAGGTTTCATCACTAGACCCATTCCATATTGGACAACTCGCTGGCCGTCAGTTGCCAATATTATCGATTATTGTCCCCTTCTGGCTCATCGCAATGATGGATGGCATCAGGGGAATACGTCAAACTTGGCCCGCAACATTAGTAGCAGGCGTTTCATTTGCGATCACCCAATTTTTGACCTCAAACTTTATCGGCCCCGAATTACCCGATATTACTTCGGCGTTAGTCAGTCTAATTTGTTTAACGTTATTTTTAAAAGTCTGGCAACCAAAAGAAATATTCACTTTCTCAGGCATGAAAAAAAGAATTACTACCCCTAAATCTACTTTTTCTAATAGCCAGATATTTAAAGCATGGTCTCCCTTTATTATTCTCACAGCGATTGTAACCCTGTGGAGTCTTAAAGATGTACAACTGGCATTAAGTTTTGCCACTATCAGTATTGAAGTACCTTACTTACATAATCTCGTTATCAAAAGTGCACCTATTGTCGCTAAGGAAACCCCTTATGCAGCAATATATAAACTTAATTTATTAGGCGCTGTTGGAACAGCCATTTTAATCGCAGCAATGATCTCAATTGTGGTCCTTAAAATGTCAGTAAGTAATGCACTGACATCCTTTAAAGACACTTTAATTGAATTAAAATTCCCGATATTGTCGATTGGATTAGTATTAGCATTTGCCTTTGTCGCAAACTATTCAGGTCTATCTTCAACCTTAGCACTCGTGCTCGCAGGCACTGGCGTGGCATTCCCCTTCTTCTCACCATTCTTAGGTTGGTTAGGTGTGTTTTTAACAGGTTCAGACACCTCGTCAAATGCCCTATTTGGCGCGCTGCAAGCCAATACAGCAAACCAAATCGGTGTAACACCGGAGTTATTAGTCGCCGCAAACACTACGGGAGGAGTAACGGGCAAAATGATTTCGCCACAATCTATTGCCGTTGCTTGCGCTGCAACGGGATTGGCGGGTAAAGAATCAGATCTTTTCCGCTTTACGCTAAAGCACAGTCTATTTTTCTGTACTTTCATTGGCGTGATCACAGTACTCCAAGCATACGTAGTCCCTTGGACATTAGTGTTTTTCACTAAATAAAGCGATATCTAAGATATATTAAAAGCCGAGTGATAAACCACTCGGCTTTTTAGATTGGAATGGATATAAAACTCACTCTGCGATGAAATTCGAATGGGTTCAATTAAGCAAAGTAGCAAGGCAGCTTTATTAATCCCAGTGAAGTTATACAATCAAAGTCTAGGTTGTCATTCTTGCCGTAGATAACTACTCGGTACATTGATGGCAAATGCAACTTAAGCCAGCAACTTCGCCTTATCCTTACCTAATACGCCTTTTAGCACTAAAGAGTTAAAGTGCAATGGTTCCAGCTGCGGCCATTAGTCACTTGCAGTATCAATGGGATCCATTCGGATAGAGATCTAAATACTGGCTCGATAGTGTTAATCAACACTGCAAGCTCCTAATCGTTTATCTTATGGCTAAACAATCACTTGATGATAGGTTTCCACATGGTATGACTCGACTAATTCGGGCATAACTTGGTGGAAATAGTGTTGAATCGCATCCTTAGCGCAGTGCTCATCAAAGGCGGCAATATCGACAAACTTCTCTACAAACGTCACGCGGCGTGGTTCATCACGGCTCACATTGAGTTCGTAACGAATACAACCCGCTTCGCGGCGCGTATCAGGAATAAGGCTCGCGAGCGCAGCTATTAGTGCTTCGGTTTTGCCCTCTTTAGCCAGAAAACTCGCCACGCAGGCAATTTGCTGTTGATTGATTCTATAGTCCGTTGAAGTCGACATCTCAGTTCCTTATTGGCTTAATGTTGAATACTTATGTGCCTAGCTTTTGTTGATCGCTTATGTTGATAATTGATGTAGATAACTCATATTGATAGCCGCTTATGCTGATTGGTAGCGCATATCTAAATGGGGAATACCATCTTCTAAGTACATCTCAGAGCAGGCGACAAAGCCGAGTTTTTGATAGAAAGCTTTGAGGTAATCTTGGGCGCCAATTTGGATCCCCGCTTCGGGCCATGTTGTCAGTGCAGATTCAATGGCGTGCTGCATTAAAGGCATGGCCAGTCCTTTGCCTCGTCCTGCTGGCGATACCACCACACGGCCGATACTCGCCTCTGGATAACTCAATCCCGGCGGCAAAATACGCGCGTAGGCAAGCAGTTCCCCGTCTGACGATAAGCCGAATAAATGCTGGGTTTCTGGGTGCCTATCCTTATCGTCAAGCTCTGGATACGCACAGGCCTGCTCTACCACAAACACATCGACTCTTAGCTTCAATATGTCGTATAGCCTATTGGCATTTAATTGATTAAATGTAAGATTTTGCCACTGCAAACGATATTCCTCTGCAAATCATCGAAAAAGAGCTTTGAGTCTACCACAGCATAAAGACCATAAAAAAGCGCCTTAATCCGTGAGGACTAAGGCGCAAACCAATAGATCTGGGGAAATCTATGGCAACAACAGGATAACGAAAAACGTTATGACTCAACCATGGCATCGTGGGCCACAGGCCCTGTCGGTTTACGGATCAGCAGCACAGCGAATACGGCGATGAGTAGCAGAGCGCCCATGATGTAAAACACATCGTTATAGGCCTGAATATAAGCTTGATGACTCATGGTTTTGCCCAGTAAAGCTTTCGCCTGCGCGGCGGCGGTATAGGGATCAGAACCTCCCGCCTGCAACATGCTTGCGCTTTGGGTTAAATAATCCTGTGCTTGTGTGCTCACTGCGGGTAAGGATTCCTTAATATGAGCCAAATGCCCGCGCGACAAAGTGTCAGTCAGGGTCGCCACCAGCGCGATACCAAAAGCACCACCTAAGTTACGCATCACGTTTAATACCGTCGATGCCGAGGCATTTTCATGGGGTTTTAAATGCATGGTCGCAAGCATTCCAATTGGCACCAGAATAAAAGGCTGACCTAATGCCCGCACTACTTGCGAAGCGATCATCTGCGGTCCGGCATAATCTGCGGTCATCTGGCTATTCATGTAATAGCTAATGGCGAACATTAAAAAGCCAAAGGCAGCGAGATAACGACTATCAAAGCGCTCCATCAATTTCGGCACTAAGGGCAAGACCAATAGCTGCGGAAATCCCATCCACATAATCACGCCACCAATCTCTAACGGTGTATAATCATGGACTTGCGATAGATAAAGCGGGATCAAGTAAATAGCGCCGAATAGTGCCATGCCCAGTAAAAAATACGCCACGGTGGAGAGCACAAAATCACGCTTACCGAGCAGGCGCAAATTCACTAACGGCTCTTTACGCCTTAACTGGATCCAAACAAATAACACCAGATTCACGACGGCAATAATGGCCAGATTACGAATGAGCTCCGAGCCAAACCAGTCCTTGCGGTTACCTTCTTCGAGCACCACTTCAAGGCAACCCATACCCAGCGCCATAGTGACTATGCCCGCCAGATCAACATTCTTCAGCTTATCCCAAACGACCGACTGTTTCTCTAAACCGTAGGCCAACATGGCCATCACCAACAAACCCGGTGGCACATTGATATAAAACAGATAATGCCAGCTAAATTGCTCGGTCAGCCAACCGCCTAAGGTCGGGCCGATTGAAGGCGCAAAAGTCGCCGTCACGCCAAATAACGCCATGCCGACGGCACGTTTGTTATCGGGTAAAAACTCAAGAATAAGCCTAAAGGCTAACGGAATAAGCGCACCACCAAAGAAGCCCTGTAGCGCCCGAAAGGCGATCATGGCCTCTAAGTTCCACGCGATTGAGCAAAGCACAGAAGCAAAGATAAAAGCAGCCGTGGTCCATAACAGATAACGCCTGACCGACAATCCCGTGCTGAGCCAGCCAGAGAGCGGGATCGCGATCATCTCAGCAACCAGATACGCGGTTGAAATCCAACTGCCTTCTTCGAGCGTTGCCCCAAGGCTGCCTTGAATCTCCTTCATCGATGCATTGGTGATTTGAATATCGAGGATCGCCATAAAGGCGCCGATCAAACCACCAAATACCGCAATCCATGAACGGCGACTGCCACGCTCATAATCGGTAGGCTTTCTAGGTACACTGATGCCCTGCGCCTCCATATCGGCAGACGCAGTGATAGAGCCAGTTGCGCTCATACTAACGACCTGTATTTGCAGCGATTGCCGATATTGCAGTACCCGACGCCGTATCCACTTTTACGACTGCACTTAAGCCCGGTAGCATGTACGCTTCTTCCTCAGACAAATCTAAGCGAATACGCACGGGAATACGTTGCACGATTTTAGTGAAGTTACCTGTAGCGTTTTCCGCCGGCAGTAGACTGAATTTGGCTCCGGACGCCGGTGACAGACTATCGATAACACCTATAAAGGTTTTGTCGGGAAACGCATCGAGACTGACCTGCACCGACTGTCCTGGTTGCATATGTTGGATCTGGGTCTCTTTAAAGTTCGCCGTGATCCACACTGCCCCATCCGGAACCAAACTGTAGAGTGCTTGGCCGGGTTGCACGTACTGCCCCACCATAGCGCCACGTTTACCAATCACCCCAGAAAAAGGTGCGGTCACGCGGGTATCATTTAATTGAATTTTCGCCAGTTCTAAAGTCGCATCGGCCTGTTCAACCACAGAACCAGCCTGATCTAATTGGGCATTAAAAACCGCTAACTCACGTTGCTTTGCCACTAACACGGCTTTGGCTTCATCGAGACGAGCGGCGGCAGAATCGAATCCCGCTTGTAGTTGGTCGACATCATCTTGGGAGCTGTAATTACTGACTTTAAGCTTTTTCGAGCGGCTCAATTGTTGCTGTGCTCGTATTTTATCGGACTCAGCTGCCACGACACCGGCACTGGCTTGGGTGATTAACGCCCGTTGCAACTCCACCTTTGCGGCTAAGGTTTGCAAGTCCGCCTTCGCACTCGCCTGTGAGGCTTCGGCTTGACTCACTTTGGCACTAAACTGGTTATCTTCCAGCTGAGCTAATAACTCACCCTTTTGCACATGCTGGTTATCAGTTACATCGCTTAACACAACGTAGCCGGGCACTTTCACGCTGATATGGGAAATATCGGCCTCAACATAAGCGTTATCCGTGGTTTCGATAAAACGTACCTGTGTCCACCAGTAATAACCGCCTCCCGCAACTGCAGCGAGTAACAGTGGAACGGCGATAATGAGTTTACTTTTGGACATGAATGACTCCTTGATTAGTGATATCTAGTGTACTACTGTCTCACTAAGTTTATTAGTCAGTAAAAAATCAACCCACTGTTTCACAGGTGTAACAATGATGGATCTCAATCGCGTGCAAATTTTCGCTCAAGTGGTCGAGCAAGGCAGCTTTACGGGTGCCGCCAAAGCCCTTGGGCTCACTAAGGCAACCGTCAGTCGCAAGATAGCCGAGCTCGAAGCCAATACTGGCACACAACTGCTGTTTCGCACCACCAGAGCCCTAAAACTCACCGAAGCAGGATCGAGTTATTACAACAGGATCAATAAGATCCTCAACGATCTGCAGAGCGCCGAAAATCAGCTCAGCGCCCAACAGCAATTGATTAAAGGCAATCTAAAAATTGTCTGCCCAATTGAATTAGGCCAATTGTTTTTAGGGCCGATTTTCGCGCAGTTTTTAACGCTTTATCCCGAAATCACCATAGAGGCTGAACTCACCAATCGAAAGGTTGATGTGATAGAAGAAGGCATCGATCTGTTATTTCAAATTGCCGATTCTGGCGACACTCGCTTGCAAAGCTATGCCTTAGTCAACGCCCATAAATCGCTCATGGCAAGCCCAGCTTATTTAGCTGCCCATGGAACGCCCAAGGTGCCACAGGACTTAGCCAAACATAAAGCGATTCGCTTGCAGTCGGCGCATATTGAAGGTGCGTGGAAATTATTCGATGGCAAAACTTGGATTGTCGCCGAGCCCAAGACTCAACTGACGGTAAACAATGTCACCCTCGCTCGCGAGGCCGCCATTGCGGGGCTTGGGATCACTGCGGTGCCGTCCATCATAGCCCAAGTCGCATTAGAAAAAGGCGATTTAATCCCGCTACTAGATGACTATCCAATGGTGCAAACTAAGGTAGTGCTTAGCTATCCACAGCGGGCATATCTACCGCGAAAATACCGCGTCTTTATCGAATTCATCTATAGCTCCCTATTTAAACGTTGGGGATCGCAAGTCTTAGAAGTCCCTGATTTTATCGGCCATGCCGATCTAGATGAATAAATCGAATGCCCAAAAAAGTAACAATTGTTACTTTGTAAAGTGTAAATCATTGCCTTGAGGATAAATCCTCTATGTCAGAATTGCCTTAATCCATAAGCCCCTATAAGCTTGGCAAGGTAACAGGCTGCAAAAGACCTTAGGTTTTCCTGATACAGTTTGCACAATAAAATTTAACATTTAATCTCAATTTTGGAGGAAACCTAATGAGCTTAATTAAAGAGTTCAAGGCTTTTGCGTCCCGTGGCAATGTGATCGACATGGCCGTTGGTATCATCATAGGTGCCGCATTCGGCAAAATCGTCTCGTCCTTCGTGGCCGATGTCATCATGCCACCGATTGGTATCATCCTAGGTGGTGTGAATTTTAGTGATTTGAGCATAGTGCTACAAGCAGCTCAAGGCGATGCGCCTTCTGTGGTCATTGCCTATGGCAAATTCATTCAAACTATTATCGACTTTACGATTATCGCCTTCGCCATTTTTATGGGTTTAAAAGCCATTAACACCCTAAAACGCAAGGAAGAAGATGCGCCTAAAGCGCCACCAGCACCGACCAAAGAAGAAGAGTTGCTGTCTGAAATCCGCGATCTATTGAAAGCTCAACAAGAAAAATAATCTCAAACTTAAGTGTCACGCATAAAAAACCCATCTCTAGAGATGGGTTTTGTTTTTACATCAGCGAGATAAGTGATTACTCAGCTTCAACATGCACAGTTTCACTGTAATCTTGCACTACTTCTGCCACCCGAATGCGATAAGAGTTAAACAAACAAGGCACTATACCCGTTTGCTCGGCAATACTGTGGGCCATCTGATTGCGCCATTGGGTAATAGAGGCTTGGTCCTCCCAGAACGACAGGCTCAGTACTTTGCCATCGTCGGTTAAGCTCTGAAAACGTTCGATCGAGATCAGCCCCGTACGACCTTCTAAATATTGGCGCATTTCAGCCGCCACGTGCAGATACTCTTCCTTCCCTTCCTTTGTCGGGATGACTTCAAAAATTACCGCAATCATAATGTTCTCCAGAAATGAATGTCCTTAATGTCGACTCTAAGACTAGCCCATCTATCACTCTTTAGCTCACTGATTTTTAGAGTTTTAGTCAATGTGATAACCCTGTCTACAACGAAGGCAATAACCCGAAACATAACAAGTTATTGCCCACGATGACGGCTTACTTGTGATTAACCGAGCTCATCAATGCGCTTATCGCCGCGATATAACCAGCGATACAAGGTCGGCAAGACGAGTAAGGTCAGCGCCGTCGAGCTAAACAAGCCACCGATAATCACCACTGCCAAGGGCTTTTGGATCTCACTGCCGACGCCCGATGATAATAAAATCGGGATCAAGCCTAAGGCCGAGGTCAGTGCCGTCATCAATACCGGGCGCAAACGCCCAACCGTGCCCTCATAAACACAATCATAGAGTGCTTCGCCGCTTTGCCTGCGCTGATTAATCGAATCCACCAGCACCACACCGTTGAGCACAGCCACCCCAAATAGAGTGATAAAGCCAATAGAGCTAGGCACTGACAAATAAGTACCACTGACATACAGGGCCACTATGCCGCCAATCAAAGCTAAGGGCACGTTCGCCATGATGAGCAACACTTGCTTGAATGAACCAAAGGAGAAGTACAACAACAAGGCAATCAAGGCGATAGAAATCGGCACCACTAGCATCAACTTTTGCTGCGCTCGCTGCTGATTCTCATATTGGCCGCCAATGATCACTGTATATCCCGCTGGCAAATCCGCCTTTGGCACTAGGGCATAAATATCTTTTACAACCGAGCCCATATCGCGCCCCGCCACGTTGGCCTGCACCACAACACGGCGCTGCACATCGTCACGGCGAATATTCGGCGGCGCCATTTCCACTTCGACGCTGGCGACTTCCCCTAAGCGCACTGTGGCGCCATTTGTACCACTGAGTAATAAGTCTTTAATCGCATCAGGGCTTTGGCGAAACTCGGCCGCGAGTCGCACATTGATGTCGTATCTGGCATTGCCATCGATCACTTGCCCTGCACTCGCGCCGCCAATGCCTTGGCTGACGAGGCTCATCACTTGATCGACACTGATGCCGTAACGCGCCAATAGCTCGCGTTTGGGCCGCACGACCAATTGTGCCTCACCGCTCACTTGCTCAAGCGACACATCCACGGCGCCGGGGATTTTCGCAACGAGATCGGTAAGTGCTTGGCCTTTCTGTGATAATACAGCTAAATCAGGGCCGAAGATTTTAATCGCTAGCTGGGCTTTTACCCCCGAAAGTAATTCATCTACCCGAGTCGCAATCGGCTGCGAAAAGGTCAACAAGAGTCCGGGGAACACACTGAGCTTTTCCTCCATCAAGCGTTGCAGTTCCAAGCGCGAGCTTGCCGACTGCCACTCTGCTATCGGTTTTAAGCCAATATAGACTTCAATATTACTCACAGGCTCGGGATCGCCGCCCAGTTCAGGCGCACCAATGCGGCTCAGGGCATATTCCACCTCGGGAAATGCTAGCAAAATAGCCTCAAGCTTAGGTGCGACTTGGAGCGAAGTCCCTAAACTCGCCGTTGGTGCCAGCGTCACCCTCAAGTTAATCGTGCCTTCCTCCAGTTCAGGCACAAATTCGGTACCCAGCCTTGGTAGCAATAATAGACTCAAGCCGAACATCACCAAGGCGCTGAGCATCACCACCTTTGGCCTAGCAAGCGTTGCCGTCAGTAACTTGCGATAAGCGGCATCCAGTGGCGCTAAAATCACACTTTGTTTAAGCAGCACACCGTGCTTAAACAGATAAACAGCAAGGGCTGGCACGGCAATCAGCGCCACCAGCAGCGCCGACATCATAGCCAAAATAATACTGACCGCCATCGGCTGGAACAGCTTGCCTTCAACGCCTTCGAGGGCAAATAACGGTGCAAATACGACGATAATAATGGCGGTGGCGAAGAAGATTGGACTACACACCTCTTTTGCCGCGAGCATTATCCGAATAACCATATTCGATTCGCTGACATCACCACTGGCTTTAGCGCCATCCTCCTCGCTGTGATAGGGATCGTCCTCACCATCGGCACGCGCCCTCGCCTCGGGTAAATGGCGGCGATCCGGTTGGGTTAAGTGTTTGAAAATATTCTCCACCATCACCACAGAGCCATCGACTAACATACCAATCGCCACAGCTAAACCGCCGAGCGACATCAGGTTTGCCGACAAGCCATAATAGGACATCACCATAAGTGCGAGCCCGATAGACACAGGAATCGACAGCAGCACCAGCAAGGTCGCGCGGATATTGACGAGGAACAACGCCAAGATCACCACGATAAACACAAAGGCCATTAGCAGCGCATCGCGCACTGTGGTCACAGCCTTATCGACCAGATCCGCTTGGTCGTAAAACACCTCAAAGGACACGCCATCGGGCAAGGCCTGCTCGATAAGGCTCACCCGCGCACCAATATCGTCAATCGTCGCCTTAGTGTTTGCCCCCATGCGTTTGAGCACGACACCAGCCACCACTTCACCGAGATTTTGCACTTGGCCCGATTCATCGCGGCGCGTCATAGTCACAGCCCCGACACGGATCTCGCTGCCGAAATCCACCTGAGCGATATCGCCAATACGCACTGGCGTACCGCTGGCTTCGGTCAGAGGGATCTGCGCGATCGCCGCTAATCCCGCGTCTCCTGCGGGCAACATGCCATAGCCGCGCACCACAAGTTGCTCTTGGCCTTGGTCCATAAACCAACCGCCAGCGTTGCGGTTATTGCTCTCTAGCGCTTCGGTCACCTGCGCCATAGACAAGCCATAGGCACGCAGTTTATTCGGGTCGACCTGCACTTGGTATTGGCGCACATCGCCACCAAAAGACAAGACTTCAGTCACGCCGCCCACGGGCATCAATATCAACTTCACCAGATAATCATTTAAGCTACGCAGCTCGGCGGCATTAATGCCAGAGTTAGGTTCTGCGCGCAGAATATACTGATAAATCTGCCCTAATCCCGAGGTATTCGGGCCGATTTCAGGCACTCCGACGCCGCTTGGGATCATCTCCCGCGCCGCCTGCAACTGTTCAAACACTTGCTGACGGGCGAAGTAAATATCCGTCCCCTCGGCAAATACCACAGTCACAATCGACAAGCCAGTGCGCGATAACGAGCGCACCTCAGTCACGGCTGGCAAGGCGTACATGGCCGATTCCACCGGATAACTGATAAGTTTTTCCACCTCTTCTGCAGCTAAGCCTTCGGCCGCTGTATTGATGGTCACTTGCACGTTAGTCACATCAGGAAAGGCATCGAGATTCAACTTAGGTAACATGGCCACACAGCCCACAATCACGGCGAGCAGAGCCAATACCACTAACAGCCGATTTTTAATCGCGGCTTCGATTAACTTTTGCAACATAGAAAATCTCCAAAATAAGGGCGCTCATATTAGTGGGCGTGAATATCAAAGCCCGCTTTCGCCTGCTCGGATGCCAAGAAGAACGCGCCAGCCACCACAACCTTGAGCTGTGCCTGTTGGGCTTTTTCAAGCTCAGGTCCACGCACTAGACTCAGACCACGTTGACGCTGCACCACTTCTACCTCAATGGACTCGAAGCCATCCTCATCTTGAATAAAAATCTGCCAATCGCCATCGCCGCCACGGGTCAACGCTGCATCGGGCAGCACTATGCCACTGCCGTTTGGATCGGTAGTAGAGCCAGCAAAGTAAAGTTCGGCAAATTGCCCCGAATGCAACACATGATCAGGATTGGGCATACTCACCAGCACTTGCTCGGTGCGCGTTACGCTGTCGAGTTCATGGGAGCGACCGATTATCTTACCTGCCAACGTCTTATCCCCTACTTGCACTAAAGCTGAACTGCCAACCTGGATATGCGTAGTTTGAGTTGGGGTTAACTGCGCCTCAACCCATAAATAGGATTCATCGGTCAGTTGCATTAAGGGTGTGCCCGCGCTAAAAACTTGACCTAGCATGGCGATATCCTGCTGCACTCGGCCGTCAATTGGCGCTAAGAGTTGATAACTGCCTATGGCTTCAGGCGTCGATTCCAGTGCACGAATTTGCGCGGGCGTCATCTTAATGGCCTCTAAAATCGCCCGTTTAAGTTCGGCATCCACCTGCGCCTGCATCCGCCGACTGACGCTAACTGCACCTTCACTCATGCGTTTGACTCGACTCCATTCGGCAGCGGCATTAATGTAGTCCGCCTGTGCCTGCGCAACGGCTGCGCCACCCAAGGTAAGTAAAGGCTCACCTTTTTTCACTTCTTGTCCCGGCACCACATGGCGCGCCAACACACGCACATCGAGCTGCGGCGCAAGGGTCGCGGTTCGATCGCGATCCACCACTAAGGTCGCCGTCGCCCTAATATCGAGATTCAAATTGGCTAGGTTCAAGCTATCGCTCGACAAAGGTAACAAGCTAATCCCCGCCAAGGCTTGCTGCGCTTCGGTCAATTTCAGCGCCTGTTCGCCGTGTTCATCCGCCGGCGCCGTTTGCGTTACCGAATCGCCGCTTTCCTTAGCGATGGGTGCGTGATCACCGCCAGCCAATACAGGCTGAGCGAGAAAGGCCAGCGTGCTCAGCACGAATAATGCGAGCGCGATTTTTGATAGGTTAAACCGACGCTTTTCAGGCGTCGTTACAGCATCCAGTTGAAGGATATTTTCGTGGTGAGTATTTGAATTCATTATTGTGACCTCATGGGTTTACTGTGCGTGCGGCGGCATTAGATGTTATCGAAGGGACTGCATTTAGCTTTTCTATAATGAGCTTTTCGATAAAAGGCATAAGCTGGCCGCTTTCGCCCATCCAAGTTAACCAACTTTGATAGATAGCCGTTTCTAGGTTTAAGCCCACCAAATAACTGGCGGCTAACTGACGACGGCTCTGTAAGTACTCGCTAGTACTCACATCCCCCGCCTGCCATTGTTGGCTTAAGGATTTAGCGGCTTTAGCACCTGACACTTGCACTAACTCACGCCAGTCTTGGTAACGTTCAAGTAAACGCGGTAACGCATAGAGGAATTGTTTCTGCTTAGCGATAAGCACTCGCTCACGGGCAAGATAGCCTTGCTCCGCGATAGCGATGCCCTTATCGGCTACGGCTTGTAACTCACT
Source organism: Shewanella sp. M-Br (assembly GCF_036245925.1). Taxonomy (NCBI): domain Bacteria; kingdom Pseudomonadati; phylum Pseudomonadota; class Gammaproteobacteria; order Alteromonadales; family Shewanellaceae; genus Shewanella; species Shewanella sp. M-Br. The sequence goes on along the minus strand of NZ_BJBV01000017.1, from coordinate 10,446 downwards.
GTAGTTATTGCGAACTTGTAGAGGAATCGACACGCCGACACCGAGCTTATTGTCCGTGCCCTCCTTTTCAGCGCCTAGGCTAATAGTCGGGTCAGCTGAAGCTTCCGCTTTGACTTGCATGACATTAACTCTGGCGAGCAGCACTTGCTGATAAGCACTCGCCAGGGCTGGCAAGGCTGATTTAGAAGTGCCCAACTCGGCCGCTGGCGCTTGCTTAGCCTGAGTCACAAAGAAATGGATCTGCTTGATAAATTCACTAAAAGCGAAATTATTATCCCCAAGTAATTCAATTACTTTGCCATCGGCCACTAAGGCCACCTGCTCGGCTAAGGCGTAGTCGGCAGTATTAGAGGCGACTTCGAGTTGTATCAATTGCAGCTCGACATTGGATAAATCCCCCGCCGCCAATCGCTGCTCAGCAATATTGAGCTGCGCCTTGGTAAACCTTAATTGCTGCTCGGCAAAGGTCAGCGCCTTACGGCTTTGCGCCTGTTCTGCCAAGGCCAGCAAGCGTTCGGCTAACATTTGGCTACGCTCTAACCCTATGTCCGCTAAAAGGATTTGCGCTTCAAGCTCGGCACGCTGTGTCGCCACGCCGCGCTTGTCGCCCCAATCGAGGGTTTGGCTCAGCCCTAAGCTGTAGGCATCTGTATCAGCATTTTGATAATTAAGCCCAAGTTCTGGGTTATACACAGCGCGATCTGCCGCCTGAATGGCCAGTTTGGCCTGTTGCTGCCTTACAAGTTGCGCCTGAACTTCAGGTAACTGATTGAACTGTGTGAGTAACTCAGGCAACCATTGGCCAAAGTTGACATGTGGCGTGTCGGTTTCTTTGGCGGCTAAGCCCAGTGATTGCGCCTTAAATGACTCAACTTCAGAGGCATTAGCTTCAGAGGCTTTGGTTTCAAGGACATTAACTTCAAGAGAGTCATTTTCTGCCGCGAGGGCAAAGGCTAGCAATCCGGCGGCCAATACTAATCCGCAGCTAAACAAGCCCGATCTAAACAGACAAACTAAAGTACGGGCGAGAATCGTTTTTTTCATCGCAAATCCTAACAATATCGAATGTGGATCGGCTGACTTTTGCGCCCAAAGCGAAACGGCTAAATGTGAGCTTCATTTAAATAGCTCAATGCAAAGCAATCATATCGTTCTGGGCATGGCAAATAAGCGCCGATCGAATCATCCCGCCAAGCAATACAGTAACGGCTAAAAAGCCAATGACGGCTCCAACAGTTAACGCTGCGAGCATCAGTTCAAGCGTATCTTTTGGGGGATGAACATAACGGGCTTATCACGCGGCAAAATAGAATGAGATCCAATCAGATGAATCAATCGTCCTAAGCCGAGAAATAAGCCGAATATTGGAGAATTAAGCGATAGGAGGGCGGTATTTAGGTAAATTTTCAGGCGGAAAATAGGATACATCGGTAGGCAGATAGACGCTTTCTAACGCCTGTACAGGCTGACTCACTGCCTGAGATAACAGTGCCACATGACCGCCATGGCATTGGCAGTCGAGGCATAGGTCAAAATCTTGTATTTCAGTGGTTTTAACTAAGTGGGAATGAAATCCGTTGCTTTGGTTTTCACCCGCGTGATTACTGGTGACACCCGTGGAGTCCGCAAAGCCTAAGGCTTGCTCGCTTGGACAAACGCAATCGACACATTGGGCCAAAGTGGTCACTTGAGCACTAAATTGCAGATGGGGATGATTCTCAGCTTCTTCCGCGCCATTGCCCGCATGTAACTGATGCGCACCCAAATTCGCGCCAGCAAATTGCAGCACGATAATGGCTATCAGTAAGGTCACCATTCGAGTAAAAAATGGCTTAGCGGTAGAATTCAAATATCACCTATAGCAAATAACGGATAACGGATAACGGATAACGGAACATCTGACTCGTATGATAAACATAAGTTCACAGCTCGCAAGCAAAGTCTTTCAAGCTGTGATCTCTAAAGGCTAACGCTGACTAAAATACTCAGTGCTTATTTAAACACGCAACACTTATTTAAATACGCAGTGCTTAGCATAATCGGCGGCTTCATTAGCAGTCCAATCGCCAGACGGCTTATCTTTCATCTGCTTACACCAAGCATCGCTACCGACTTCTGGCGCGCAGGCACTCAGCCCAGCAGTGAACGCCAGCACCAACGCAATAGCACTGATTTTAGAAACATTTTGCTTAGAAAAAGCGCGCGATTTAAATAAAGACATACTTCATTCCTTGTAAATACGGTCTACATAAGACCATTAAATATTCGAACGCTTAGTGATCCAAGCAATCGCTTTGGCTTTCTGTTCGAGTGGAAACCAAGCCACTTCGCCCTGCATAAATGGCCCGAGTAAGCGCACCGCATTTCCCACCCAATCAGGGCCGCCCACAAATACTAAGGCTTCAAAATTCGGTAACTGGACTTCACCACTACCGGTCAGCGACTCAAACTCCCAGCCTTCGAGTAACACATCCGCCTCAATATACAGGCAAACTTGGCCCCAATCCTTACGATAACTCTTAATCGCAGGCTGTAAACGGGTCCGATAATCGGTGGAGGATAGTCGGCCACTGGCAAAAAGACTGATAACACCCTTAGCAATATCGGGGATTTGGCATAACATAGAGGCACTCCGAATCGAGAACACTTTTGCAGGCAATGGCTTTAACCAATGCAGAGGCAAAGAATGCGCCCGATGATAACAAATCTATTGGAAAGCCATAAGTCATTATTGATGGCTTCTCAATCCATGCTGAAAAATGCCTAAGTTTGTCATGATAAAAATCTCAAACCGTGTGGAACTTCAGGAAAATGAAATCGAGTGGCAATTTATCCGTTCGAGTGGTGCAGGCGGCCAGCACTTAAATAAAGTGTCCACCGCTGCGCAGCTGATTTTCGATATTAAAAGCTCATCATTACCCGAGTTTTACCAAGAACGCTTACTCAACAAGGCGGATCACCGCATCACTAAAAGCGGCAAAATCATTATCAAATGCCAAGCGAGTCGCAGCCAAGATGCCAACCGCCAAACCGCCTTGGAGCAATTTATCGCCTTGATTGCCAGTATCGGTGAAGTGCAGAAAAAACGCATCCCCACCCGCGCCACTAAAGGCAGCCAAACTCGGCGATTAGAAACCAAGAAACAAAAAGGTGCCACTAAGGCCATGCGTCAACAGAAGAGTGACTATTAACTTAGGTGACAGTTAACTTAGGTGACAATTAACTCAACTGACAGCCAACTTAGGCAATTGCTAACTCGGTACCAGAGAAATAACCGCAATTGAACCCAGCCAACAATGGCACAGGATTTCAAAGGTATAATCGGCTCGCACATGATCAGCTCGCACACAATTGACTAACGGATAATGCAAAATCGATTTGAACAGGTTAAGTTAATGGCCTATGTAGAAAACTGAAATAAATTTATTCCAACTTTAATCCCAGCATAAATCCCAAGGCATGCCGTAAAGGAAAGCGCAATGAGTCACAAAATTTTGCTCGTCAATGGCCCCAATCTCAACCTCTTAGGCCGCCGCGAGCCCAGCGTTTATGGTCATCAAACCTTAGCCGACATAGTGGCGGAGTTAAATCAGCAGGCAAAGTTGGCGGGAGTTGAGCTCGAGCATATTCAGTCCAACGCCGAATTTGAGCTAATCAATGCGATTCATGCAACCGATGCCCAGATGATTATTATCAATCCCGCCGCCTTTACCCACACCAGCGTCGCCCTGCGTGATGCCTTGCTTGGGGTGGCAATTCCTTTTTTTGAAGTGCATTTATCCAATGTGCACGCCCGTGAAGCCTTTCGCCACCATTCCTATTTTTCCGATAAGGCGATAGGCGTGATTTGCGGTTTTGGTTCACAGGGTTATGAGTTTGCACTGGCGGCGGCCATTAAGCGGCTCAACCAGCCACAGTAAATTCTATTCAATAGCGTGCTTTGCAAGGGCAGATAAATGGCAATGGATCTTCGTAAAATTAAAAAACTCATTGAGTTAGTACAAGAATCTGACATAGCAGAACTGGCGATCACAGAAGGTGAAGAATCAATTCGCATCACCCGCTACAGCCCTATGCCAGCCAATGTTCAATCACAGCAAGCGATCCCCAGAGCACCTGTGGCGCCTTTGAATGAACAGGCAAAGCAAACAGGCATTTCGCCAAGTACAGAAGGTTTTGTACAAGTCTCGCCTATGGTCGGCACTTTTTACGCGGCGGCAGAACTCGATGAGGTGCCGCTGGTTAAAGTCGGTCAACGTGTAAGCCAAGGTGAAGTGATCTGCATTATCGAAGCGATGAGAATGATGAATCCCATCCAAGCCGAGCGCGATGGCGTGGTCAGCGCTATTTGGGCCAAAGACGGCGATGAAGTGGCATTCGATCAGCCGCTATTTACCTTAATCTAACCGCTCGCCTTCCCATGAATTGAAGCGCACTTGAGTTTAAGATGCGGTTTTCAAGCCAAGACAGCATTAACCGAGGTCACTATGATATTAATTACCGGCGCCAGCAGTGGTTTAGGCGCGGCGCTCGCATCGCTCTACGCCAAAGAGAATGAAGCACTGACACTCACAGGCCGCCATGCCGAGCGCCTGCAAACCGTCGCCAATGCATTAACGCCCTTCTCCAACAAAACGATCGCTGCTATCACCGCCGATCTCGCCAGTGAATCGAGTCTCGAAGCCCTGTTCGATGGCCTAACGCAAGCCCCTAAAACCGTGATCCACTGCGCGGGCAGCGGCTACTTTGGAGCGATTGAAACCCAAACCGCCAGCGATATCCAAAGCCTGCTCAATAACAATGTCACCTCGACGATTTTGTTAGTGCGGGAATTAGTTAAACGCTATAAAGATCAAGCGGTCACTGTGGTTGTGGTCATGTCCACCGCAGCACTGGCCGCCAAGGCGGGAGAATCCACTTACTGCGCGGCAAAATGGGCGGTACGGGGATTTATCGAATCGGTGCGATTAGAGCTTAAACAAAGCCCAATGAAGTTGATTGCCGTGTATCCCGGTGGCATGGACACAGGCTTTTGGCCCAGTAGCGGTAAGGCTTTAGATACCTCAAGCTTTATGTCCGCCGATGAAGCGGCGGGCATGCTCAAACAAGCCTTGGTTGCCACAGAGCATGGTTATATCGCCGATATCACCATACAAAGGGGCTAAATGTGCGGATTCGAGACGCAGAATATGACCACTGCGTCTCTTCCTTAGCACTCGCTAGTCGGCGCAGTTCGCTGTGTTTAGGGTAACGACGCGACGGCTTTCTCTGTGGGTCAGCCACCACATCAGCAGTCCTCCCAATGACAACAAAGATGCCGCATAACCTGTCGCGGCAATGCCTTGTCCAGACAGTATCACTAAACTGCCCACCCAAGGCCCAATTGCATTGGCAAGATTAAAGGCGCATTGCACTAAAGCGCCTGTCATGGCCTGTCCATCGGGCGCCACATCCATCAATCTGGCTTGCACAATAGTGGCGAGCCCTAACCCACAACCGACAAAAAATACCACGGGCATCAGCGCCCAGTAATGTCCGGTCAAACTCGGGTAAATCGCCAACACCACAGTGCTTAACACTAACGACCAAAACGCCGCCGCTAAGGCCGACTTATCCGCCGCCCAGCCGCAAACTAAGGTGCCCAATGTTGCGCCAATACCAAATACTGCCATCATGATTGGGATCTTAAACGGCTCGACTTGTGTCACTTGGATTAAGGTTTCAGCCAGATAGGTATACACGCAGAAGATACCGCCAAAGCCAATGGCCGCGATGCCGAGCGTCAGCCAGACTTCACGATTTTTAAGGGTTTGTAGCTCTTTTTTGGGACTCGCATCAGCGGGCACGGCTTGATTAGGTGCTAAAAAATACACCATTATCGCGGTAATGGTTGCCAGAATCGCCACTATACCAATGCCCGAGCGCCAGCCCACGGTTTGTCCCATCCAAGTCGCAAACGGCACACCGATAATCGTCGCCAGCGTAAGGCCAATAATTACCCGCGATACGGCGCGGGCCTTCATTTCTGGCGGCACTAAAGAGGCGGCGAGCAACATAGCCACGCCGAAATAAGCGCCGTGGGGCAAGCCGCTGAGAAAACGAAAAAAGATTAACCAATTCAATGATGGCGCTAACGCACTTAAGCCATTGGCCACCGCCATTAACCCGGCTAAAGCAATCAAGAGTGTTCGCCGTCTGACCCTAACGGCCAGCACCATGATAATCGGCGAACCGACCACAACCCCCAGCGCATAGGCACTAATGGCATAACTCACATGGGCAACCTCTACCCCTAAATCGCTCGCGATATAAGGCACTAAGGTCATGGAAGCAAATTCTGTGGTGCCTAAAGCGAATGTTCCGAGTGCTAAGGCAAGTAACACCCATAATGTACTGGCGCCCTTATGCTGGTTTTGGACAGATGGATTTTGAACCTGATGTTGAACGGTTTTCAAACTTTTTCTCCGCTATGCTATAAAACGACAACTAGCTAATACCAATCGAATCAAATATCTGTTCATTCAGCGGGAGTTCAACGCGCTTTAGACAAGGCGAAGGCTTGAAGGCATAGTGGTGCTCTGTCGAAAGCCTTAAACGCAGTATAAAGCGCGTTGAAACCCGCCCTTCGGGAGCCACACAGGCATCCCACTCCCGTGTTGCATTGACTTAAAAGGGAATACCATTTCTGCATCAATGCGCCTTGGATTGAGATGCCTGTGAGGCTCTGAACTGATTAGATATTTAATGTGATTGGTATAACTCACTAATAAAAAGATAATAAAAGATGATAAATAAATTGGAGCCCACTAAGGAGCTCCAATTTCTCAGTCATTTACCTAATGTAAATCTATCTGACTAACTGTTCTTGATAGGTTTGACTGTTCCAGTCGTAGGCGTAAAGCGTGCCTTGCCACTCGTAAAGTGTACGACCATCCTGCTGCACAACCCTAGCATTGCTCGGCAAGCTAGACACACTGTGCGGTGCGCGTGGGCGCGGAGTCGCAACTGTTTTGCCTGTGCCGTTACTAGTTTGCGACACCAGTTGCCCAGTCGATTGTCCGGCCATATTTACAGGCATACTCGACACCATACGGCCTTCACTCGCAGAATACTGCATACTGGTTGTTACCCGTACAGGTGCAGAAATGGCCACAGGTTCATCGTCGTAGGCCATAGGAATCGACAAACCTATGCCCGAATAGGGCGAGTTCCAGTAATTTCGAGCGTAGGCGTCACGCGACGTATTCCAACCCCAATCATTGTTCCAATGGGTGTTCACACCGTAACCGACATTCCAACCCGATCCCCACCCCGTAGCGAGCCCTAAACCCAGTCCTAAACCCCAAGGGTAATAAGGTCGATAATAGGGACGATAATGGCGATTATCTTTACGCACATGGCGGTTGTCGTAATAATTGTCATGACGATTGTTGTAATGACTATCGCCACGACTGTAGCTATCACGATGACCGTGGCGTTCGTCTTGATCCGAATAGCCTCTATTTCCGGCCACCGCCACAGTCGGCACACTGAGCGCCCCCAAAAGTGAGATCCCCACGGCAAGCGATAAAACCAAGCACTTTAGCGACCGCTTATGCGCGCCATGTGATTGACTTTGAAAACACTTTTCTTGAGCAAACCATACAGGAATATTCATATAAACCTCGAAATAAAGGGCGTAAGCGAGATCTATCGCGACTTACTGGTAACCATTTTACGCTTCCTAAGCTCGAAGATCACTGAATTGGTTAACCCTAAAACAGAAAAATGCTATAGTGCGCGCCACACGGATTTTCACCGCAGAGGCTATTTCCACATGAGTTTTAAGGATTTACGCAGCTTTATTGATCACTTAGAAGCCAATGGCGAACTCAAACGCATTAGCTACCCAGTTGATCCTCATTTAGAAATGACAGAGATCGCCGATCGCGTATTACGCGCTCAAGGCCCTGCGCTATTATTTGAAAATCCCAAAAATCATCACATGCCCGTGTTGGTAAACCTGTTCGGTACGCCAAAACGTGTGGCCATGGCACTCGGCAAAGACGACCCATTAGCCCTGCGCGAAGTGGGCGAACTGTTAGCCTTTTTAAAAGAACCCGAACCACCTAGGGGTTTTAAAGACGCGATCGCTAAGATCCCTATGTTCAAGCAAGCCTTGAATATGCCGCCAAAGACAGTGCGTAATCCGCCTTGCCAACAAATCATCAAAACCGGCGATGAGGTCGACTTAACCCAATTGCCTATTCAGCATTGCTGGCCGGGCGATGTCGCGCCACTGGTGACCTGGGGCTTAACCATCACCAAAGGCCCGCGCAAGAGTCGTCAGAATTTAGGCATTTATCGCCAACAATTACTGGGTAAAAACAAGCTGATCATGCGCTGGTTATCCCACCGTGGTGGCGCGTTAGATTTTGCTGATTTTAAACAACAATTTCCCGGTGAGCGTTACCCTGTTGTGGTCGCACTCGGCGCCGATCCTGTGACCATTCTAGGTGCCGTCACCCCAGTCCCCGATTCCATGAGCGAATACGCTTTTGCCGGTTTACTGCGCGGTGAACGCACCGAAGTCTGTAAGGCATTAAGCTGTGACTTAGAAGTGCCCGCCACCAGTGAAATCATCCTCGAAGGTTATATCGATCCTGAGGAACTGGCGGAAGAAGGCCCCTACGGCGATCACACGGGTTACTACAACGAAACCGATAAGTTTCCAGTATTTACCGTTACCCACATCACTCAGCGTAAAGATGCCATCTACCACAGCACTTACACTGGCCGTCCACCGGATGAGCCCGCCATGCTGGGGGTCGCATTAAACGAAGTGTTTGTGCCGATTTTGCGTAAGCAATATCCTGAGATCGTTGATTTTTATCTGCCACCTGAGGGCTGTTCGTACCGCATGGCAGTGATCTCTATTCGCAAACAATATCCGGGACATGCCAAACGGGTGATGATGGGCGCTTGGTCTTTCCTGCGCCAATTTATGTACACTAAGTTTATTGTCATAGTGGATGAAGATGTGAACTGCCGTGACTGGCAGGATGTGATCTGGGCGATCACCACCCGCATGGATCCTAAACGCGATACTGTGATGATCGAAAACACCCCGATCGACTACCTCGATTTTGCTTCACCCGTTGCGGGCTTAGGCTCAAAAATGGGACTCGATGCCACCAATAAGTGGGAAGGTGAAACCAACCGCGAATGGGGCACGCCAATCGTGATGGATCCAAAAGTAAAACAAAAGATCGACTCAATCTGGGATGAGTTAGGCATAGACGACAGCCCAACCCTATAATTCAGCTTAAGCCATTACTCAAGTATCGGCTTAAGCCAAGAGAATAGGCCAATAACAGGCCTCTAAAGCGACACCTAGACACATACTGTTGAAGAAAGGTGCAAAGGAAGTTTGATGAAAACCATACGTTGTAAGATAGAGAAAGTTAACCCATTTAACGATGCCGTATATCAAGTATTGTTAAGGCCTGAAACCGCCTTCGATTTCCAAGCGGGGCAATACTTATGTGTTGTCATGGGTGAAAAAGATAAACGCCCCTTCTCTATCGCATCAGCGCCAAACGCCGAGCTGATCGAATTACACATTGGCGCCGCTGTGAGTGAAAGCTACCCAATGCAAGTGGTCGAGCGCCTGAAAGCCTGTGCCATTGATGGCAGCACTATCGACATCGAAGCCCCAGGCGGCGAAGCCCACCTACGTCACGAAAGCATTCGCCCTCGCCTGTTAATCGCCGGCGGCACAGGTTTCTCTTATATTAAAAGTATCATCGAGCACCAAATCGCCCTCGGCCAACAGGTTGAAACTATGCTGTATTGGGGTTGTCGCACCCAAGATGCCATGTATTTTGAAACCATCGCCCGCGAGTGGCACAACGCTCACCCTTGGTTACACTTCGTCCCCGTCATCGAAGAAGCTCCCGCAAATTGGCAAGGCAAAACCGCTAATCTGTTAGCGCAAATCAAACAAGATTTTGTCAGCTTAAATGGCTACGACATCTACATCGCTGGCCGTTTCGACATGGTGGGTGCAGCGCGGGAAATCTTCCGCGAGATTGGTGTAGAAGAAGCACATCTCTACGGTGATGCGTTCGCGTTTATCAAATAACGCGATAATTTGTTAGCTTGGCTAGCTAACCTTTACCAGCATAGGCTTAAATAATAAACCCCAGTTTTTACTGGGATTTTGTTTTTCTATCTTGCAGATGGCAGTCAATTGAGTTTACCCAAACTTCGTTTGGATTAAAGTCGTGGGGCTTCACCCCTGATTTTTTAATAAAGAGTCGACCAAGGAGGACTGCTCGTCCTATCAAAAACGTCCATGTTAAATAGCCAGCTCGATATCCCTATCTCGCGCTCAAAGCGGCCGTAGGCCTTGCTCCAAGACGCCCCTAACAGAGTTGAAAGCCCCTTGTGCTCATTGCCAAATTC